>JBDKUO010000014.1 GCA_039679645.1 Armatimonadota bacterium | reverse complement strand
ATCGAACAGAATTAGCGTTATCGGCAGGTCTCAGATGTCATTACACTTCTGGGAAGCCCTTTCCTGCTAATCCTCACTTCGTGAGTTTCTTGACGATTTGAATTTTTGTGATTATGAGACAGCCTCTTGAATCCCGGACCAAACGTATCTGGGATTTTAATCCCAGACGGGAACAAGGTTCACAGCCATCCGAACCGGGTAATAATAGCCGAGACTAATATTCCCGGAGACCTCAATGAGACTCCTCATCACTATCATATTTTGCTTGACCATCCCGACTACAGTCTTCGCATCACTCACCAGCCAGCTCTACACCGGCGATGCAGTTACAGTGCCTGCCGGCAGGGTTCAAGCGCAGTCATACTATAATTCCAGCTTTGGCGGGCCACAGCGCGTAGCCGGAGGCTCTTTCACATTCGGCGCGACAAAGAGTCTAGACGCAAAGATGGGTTACGGATATCTGTGGAACAATGTCGGGCCGGATGTGCGCCTTGGACCAAATCTAGGTGTGAAGTGGCGCTTTGTCGGAGATGGACTGCGCGAGCCGTCAGTGGCTATCTCATCGCTTTATGCGATTAACGAGGGTGTGGGCGGCAAGTCGCACAAGAACGATTTCGGGTCTCTGTTTATCGTTCAGTATCCGGTGATGCCTGTGATCTTGCTGGCTAATCTCGGGCACGTGTGGGTCGGCGACGACAACGCTTCAGACCTCAGGTATATCTCATTCGCGGCGGGCAGAATCTTCTCCACGCACAAACTTGCCGCGCTGGAGTATTCCCAGTTGACCCGACTCGACAGGCCGTCTGCCCTCAATACTAACCAGTTGACTGCTGCCTTTGTCTATTCTCCCAAAGAATCGTTGAACTATAGCGCCCAGATAGGCTATCTCTGGCCGAATCGAAACACACATTTCAATCTGACTCTCGGAGTCAGCCTGTATTTATAAGGAATGCTTCGCGGGCGAATGCCCCGAAGCCCAGAGCACAATCAGCCCTTGATTCCTATAGACGAATAACCATCTGTCGCCTCAAATTCAATTTCGCAATCCGGGTCGATATCCGCAAGCTGGGCGAATTTCTCGACAGGGTAGGGGAACGGCCCACTGGTCGGGATTTTGTCTACCCAGTTTGATCGGAACTGCGGGTCCTGCATGCGGCAACTGTTCTTGTGATTGCAATAGCCTTTGTGGCTGATCATCCGGTTCCAGATTGTCTCCACACTTTCGTCCCGGGCGTTGCCGAATGCAAGAGGCGTGAAGTCGCACGGAGTCATCTCGCCGTAGGCGGTCATATAGAACTGGCACCATCCGGCGTAGCATCCGACACCTGTCGGCCCGTTTACATGAGCCTGCGTGATCACCTGCGGAAGAGGATGCCCTTCGTTGTATTCATTTTCGATCCGGCAGAGCTGATCCTTATCCTCATCTGTTAGAAGATGTTTCCTGTCTTCATGAAGCAGCCTGCCTGTGGGGACCACATCAAAGATCGTGATCTCGTCGAACCCATATCTCTTTGTCATCTCTATCAGTTCGACCACCTGGCCGTTTCTAAGGCGTTCGGGGGTCGCATATGTAGAGATTCCGGTAAGGATTCCTGCATTCTTTGCGCGAGTCAGACCCGCTATAGCCTTATCGAAACATCCCGGCACGCGCCGCATCTCGTCATGCTGGCTCGCATCAGGCGAATCGATTGAGACATGTATGAACCAAAGTCCGGCGTCAACCAGCCTCTTGACATTTTCATCGCTCAACAGCAGTCCATTGGAGAATATCCCGACCACAGCCTCGTTTTTGTCCACCCAATCGATCAGTTCAAATATGTCGGGTCGAAGCAGCGGCTCTCCGCCTGTGAAGATTATAGTCACGGCTCCCAACTGCTCGGATTCACGCACGATCCTCTTCCAGTCCTGCGTCGTCATCTCAGGCTCGTGCTCACGTTTGTGGCGCGCGGCGCTGCAGTGAATACAGTTTGCCTGGCATCTGGTGGTGACCTGAAGAGTGCATACGGTGGGCTGTGGGTGCCCGCTTATTTCGAGTGAGAGACGGCTGCCAAGCAGTTTCATCGAAGCATTTGTCGGCACCGGCGGTTGATATGACGTGTAGACAAGAGTCCCATTTTCGCGCACCACTAGAGGCTTGCCGCGGTTTCTTATTGCTTTTTGAACACCTTCGACCGCTTCTTTTGCTTTAGGAAGCTTGCCCATCGGACCAGTTGCCCAAGCCGAGAATGTCCCGTCGTGAGTAAGTTCGGTCTTCATACCCAGCAGTTCAATCTCTCTGCTGCCTTTGAGGACACCTGCCGATGCAACTGCCTTAATCAACTTGCTGTCTTTGAGATGCGGCCCAACCACACGGGCGATAGGACCTGAAAAAAGCATGGGATTACCGGGTTTGACTTTAAGTAGTGAAAAATGTTCTGTATGCAACGGTCTTCCTCCATCCGGAAGTCGATGTTGATAACTACCCGGGAATCTTACCCCGGTCAAGGCTCATCTAAACAGCCAGAACATAATTAACGGTTTGTTGTCAGATTTATTTCGCCCAGTTTTCCCATTGCTCGCGTATTTTGGTCGCTGCCTGGGACTCAGCGACTAGAGTAAGCTTGTCGCCTGCTTCGAGTATTGTATCCCCACGTGGGAGTATGGCCTTGCCTGCCCGCTCGACTGACACAATCAGCGCATCCTTTGAAACACCCAGATCAGCCACGCATCTTTCGCGCCAGGGTGAGTTTCTGTCGAGCGTGAGAGCTAAGGGCATGATGCCGGGCGATTCTACATCGACTGAAAACGCCGCCGAATGCTCGTTTTTCTCTCGTCTGCGCAAATTCGCTGCATATGCTTCTATTATGTCGCTCCTGCGCAGGATTCCAATCAGTTTGTCAGGGTCAGAGCGATCCACCACAGGCAGCCTGCCTACATTGCCGATCCCGAACTGCTTTATAGCTTCATGCAGACTCTGATCTGGCCGGACGGTGCGCGCTGGGCTTGTTGCGACATCGCGCACGGTGAGGCTGTTGATCTGATCTTCAGACATTGCCCCGATATCTTTAAGCGTTACGATTCCCCAGAGCCTGTCATCACTCATAGTCACCGGGAATCCATGATGGCCGCTGTCGGCAAATTTCTTTATAAGCTCGCCTAGCGGCATGTTGACGTCGACTGTCTCGAAGTCACTTGTCATAGCCCGACGAACCGTAATGTTGTCCAGTCGGTCCATTGCGCGTGATTTAGTCAGGTCTATGCCGCGCTGCAGGAGTTTGAGTGTGTATATATCACCTTTACAAACTCGTTCGCATATGATGGTGCTTACGACGACCGCCGCCATAAGCGGCAGCATAACATTGTAGTCGTTAGTCATTTCAAATATGATCAGGATCGCGGTCATCGGCGCCCTCACTGCTCCCGCAAAGAACGCTCCCATCGCCACAAGCGCATATGCTCCCGGTCCGGCTGTTATATGCGGAAAGATTGAGTTTACAATATGGCCGAATGTATAGCCCATCGCGCAGCCAATGAACAGCGATGGAGCAAATGTCCCGCCCGACCCGCCTGAGCCTAATGTAAGCGAGGTCGCGATCATCTTGCAGATGATTAGTGCCGCCATAACGATCAAGGAGGCTTTTCCCGCGAGCGCCCAGGTCATTGTGTCATATCCGCCCGCCAGCACTCTCGGCATCCATATTCCCATCACGCCGACCAGCGCTCCTCCGATCATGGGCTTTATCGGCCACCATATGCGCAGCTTCTTGAAGAGAGCTTCAGCGCCATGAAACATCTTTATGAAAAGCACTGCTGCAAAAGCGCACAACACTCCCATCAGAACATACAGCAGCAGCTCCCAAGCGCTTTTCAATGAATATTTGGGTGCTATGAACGCGGGGCTATTGCCGAGAAATGCATGCGAGACCGTCGCGGAGGCAACTGTTGCAAGCACCACTGCTCCAAAAGATCGTGTATTAAACGTGCGCAGTATAATTTCCAGAGCAAACAATGCGCCGCCAATCGGAGCATTAAATGCCGATGCTATTGCTCCTGCCGATCCGCATGCCACCAGCAGCCTGATCTTATCGTCGTCCAGCCTGAGTATTTGTCCGATAGATGAACCCAGGCAAGCTCCGATTTGCGCCATCGGTCCTTCCCGGCCTGCAGACCCGCCTGATCCTATAGTAATTGCGGACGTAACGATCTTAGTGACTGCAAACCTCGCGCGGATCTTTCCGCCGTTTTCGGCCACCGCAGCCATAATTTCCGGCAGGCCGTCTCCACCTTTGCCGGCAGCAAAATAATGTACCAGCAGTCCGCAGACAGCTCCGCCGAGTGTTGTGGAGATGACGATCCATAGCGGTCCGACTGCAGGCATCAGGCTATGCGACCCGCCCATGAACAGCCGCTTTGACCATTCGATCATATGGACGTACAATACTGCTCCCAATCCGGAGCCTGCTCCCACCAGCAGCGCCAGTGCTATCAGCCCTGTGGTTTGAGATATCTGGAAATAGTCACGTATTTTCTCGGTGATGGAGTATGGGCTTTCCGAATGGGAGCTCTGGATTTCTTCTCCATTGGATTGCTGATTCAATTTCATAAAGAATTTGCTTTCTGGGTGATATTTGGCAGGGTGGAACCCTTCAGGCGTCTGGGACACATACAGCCCCGTGAGGTTTGTGATCGGGATAATATGCATCGGCTTGTCGCCTGTATACCATTTTCAGTATAGACTTTTGTGTCTTGGAAGGTCAAGGGTGGAATAGCAGGGCAAACGCATCTTAATTTTGTGTTTGGCAAAATGGTGCCTTTGCGACTAAAGTCACTGCTGTAAACTCACAAAGTCGGCCTCCGCCGACTGAAATCTTAGTGTCCGAAGGGACACTTCGTGTTTTTCTTAGCCGCGGTTTTAACCGCAGAGGCCAAAACAAGGTGAATAGCATTTTGATGCGTTTGCCCTGGGTGGAATAGTAGAATGGTGGAATATGTTGGACCGGAGAATCTTTCCCCGGTCCCACGTCTGCCGGAACCCTTCCGGCAATCAGCCTTTCTTAATGAACCGCCCTACCTGCTCACCATATGTCTGCTTCATTTTGCCCAGAATGTCCTCAGCGCTTGCTCTGCCTTTGGTCATGGCTGCTTCAAAGCGCTGCCTTATCTCTTCATTAGTGAGCTTCCGGCCAGTCCTGTAATAATAAGCCGCAGCGTCGCCAATTGCCCATGTCCCGGCAAAGGCAATGGCCGCTTTCGGGACAATCCCCCCACCCAGAGGGATCATTCCGACAAGCTCCCGTGCAATGGACCTCCATCCGAAAGCAGCGCCCAACACGGTCATCAGTTCAGGCATCTGCTCTTTATAGCCCAGCTTTTTGTCGTACGCAGCCGCCAGCCTGAAGACCATTCGGAACTGATTGGCCGTCAGGACAGCCAGATCACCCACCGACTCGGCGACAGACGCCAGCGGCTGCAGAGGATTTGGAATCACATTTCCCAAGGAAGTGGATATGACGAATATTGCGTTTTCCACGCTCACATTTTGTATCACCTGCACACTTACCTCAGGCCGAAATGCGGGGAATGCTCTTGCAAGGGGCAGGTGAGCATATTTGAGATAGGGCGCGCGCAGTATATCCATTATTACAGGTTCAAGATCGCTTCCATTGGCAAACTCGAATATTCTTTCCTGTTTGATCGCAGGAAATGCCTCTGGGCTGCCAATCCATTTAAGGACTATATCGCACTTCTGCAGTAAATCATTTGCCGCCGGGTCGCTCGGCTCTGGAATCAGCAGCAGCGCATCACCTGCTCTGTCATAAGCTGCCATATCATCTTTAAGCAGATATGCGGCTGCATCCTGAACCACGCTTTGTGAGCAGATGATCCCCAGCTTTACTGCAATGCCGGCCTCCCTGCCCACATTTCCCGGGTTAAGCTGCTTGAACGCTTTCCATATCTGCGATATTAACCGCGCGCTGACGCCTTTTCCTGCCATCTAGCTAAACCGCCGCCCTGTAATCGGCTACTTCTTCTTCTATTGTGACGCCTTCCGAGCTGTCATCTATACGGATCTCCAGCAGTGCTCGTTCCACGCCCATGGCCTTGACTGCTGTATGGGCATTCTTGATAACGTTCAGTATATCCTCCAAATCCCCTTCGACTGTCGTGGCCATTGCGTCGACTTCATACTTAAGACCCGACTTCTCCACTTCTCGCACTGCCGCATCTATAAACGGCTTCAATTCATCCTCGCCCAATGGTGTAATGCTGAACTCGGCGACTACCATTATACCAGCCTCCCAAAATAGGTAATTGCTACCGGCAGAGGTGCTTTAACCTCCGCCCCTGTTAGCGTACCCTGATAGCGCGAAATACAAAACGGGATCAGAGATAGGGGAATACCGCTTCAACAATTATTGCGGCAGGTACACGGTTGTAGACTTCAAGATGGGGTTTTATTGCCAGAGTTTCCGGAGTGGGTCTGGGTTCAATTATTCTGCGCACAGTAAATCCGCGCGCTCCCAGAGCGTTTACATAGCGTGAAAGGGTGCGATGCTTAACTTTTTTCTGGCCGCTCCTGAGGCTAGCTGCCAGTTCGGACGGCCACCAGGTCTCGGTATAATAATTATCTACGGCTTCATAAAGCTGCCTGCCGTCCGGGTCATTGATCCAGCACGCGTCGGGCATATTGAAGCACGGGTGCAGCACTGAAAATATGAACCTGCCTCCCAGCTTGACCAGTCTGGCAAGCTCCGCCACTGTTCCGGCAAGGTCGTGAGTCATCATCAGGCCCATATTGCAGACCACATCGTCAAATGTGCTGTCTTCGATAACGGACAGATCAGTCGGTTCCGCTACCGCGTATCTTATCTCATCATCTTCGCGGTCGTTGATCTCACCTGCTATTCCGATGAGTCTTTCGGAGCTGTCAACAGCGGTCACATCCGCTCCAAGCGATGCCAGTCTCCTTGAAAGGTAACCCGCACCGCAAAACAGGTCCAATATCTGTTTGCCGTTGGCCGGCCCGATGGCGTCAAGCATCGCGGGCGCGACGATATCGCGTTGAACATCACCGCCCAGTTCTCCTACATATGAGGCGATATCTTTGGCAATTTCTTCGTATGTGACTTCTTGGCTCATTTAGAGGATACTCTCACTCCCTCGCTATTGACGTTATTATATTCCATTTTGTTCCGCCAATATCCTCTCAAATAAAGCATGGAAGTGGAAGTTCAGGAATCGGGGGTGTCGCTGATAACAAGCTGATCGCTCAGTCCCAGTAGATCAAGTATTCTCCTGACCTGCGGGCTGCATTTGCGAAACCACAGCCTTCTGCCGCATTGCGCGAAGTCTCTTCTGAGGCCCAGGACATATTTCAGAGTTTCGCTGTCAATAAATGTCACTTCTTCACAATCAATTATATATTTATCGATTGCCTCATCCTTCAGATTTCTAATGGTCTGTATAAGGTGAGGAGTTGTAGCGAAATCCAATTCACCTTGCGCATAGATGACAACCTGATCACCTTCGTGCGCATTCCACAATGTAAGTCCCTTTATGGCGTCCATGCTCACGACCCTTCGTTGATGCGTTGAGTTTATTGCCGACTTACTATTGCTCTACTGCTTGTTTAGTGCGTCCGGAGAATCATTCCCCGGACGCATAAAATATCGAGACTAAATAACAGCAAACCCGAAAATGCAAGGTGTTGGTTATGATATCCCGATAATTGCTATTTGTCAACCCCTTTAATATAGTAAATTCCGTAAATAATTGAATATTTAGCGCTAGTGAAGAGTTTTATGCTATTCTTTGCTGTCGAGAAATGCCTGAGCAACGACTTCTTTGGGAAGTGGCTTTGTAAATGCGCTTACAATTGGCACAATAATAAATGGGAGTATGATCGCCAGCGCGCCTGCCATCGGCACGAAGTCCTTGCCCTTGATTACATACAACCCGACCGATATTGCAAACCCTGCTATCAGACCACTGAATGCTCCGGCTCGTGTTGTTTTCCTCCAGTACAAACCATAAACATAAGGAGCGGCGAACGAACCTGCCAGCACACCCCACGAGATTACCATCAAATTGACGATAGTGGTCGGTTTTTTGAGCGCGATAAACAGCGAGGCTGCCACAAACACTCCGCACAATACTCGCATCCATGTCATGACAGCGCGCTTTGAAGCACTCGGGTTAATGATTCCACTGTAGATGTCCATTGCTATTGCTGAGCTGGATACCAGCACCAGAGATGAAAGCGACGACATCGAAGCTGAAAACACAAGCACCAAAATCACAAGAAAGATCGATGGGGGAGTGTGATTTATCATAAACGCCGGAATCAACTGATCGAGCTGCTTGCTCGCTACGATCTGTGCCATCTCGCTGTCGTGTCCGACAAACAGGTGAGTCAACGCGCCGGTGTAATAAGCTCCAAACGACATCAAAATAGAAAAGATCGTGCATACGATCATCGCGCTCTTTATATATTCTTTGCTCTTGATCGAGTAGAACTTCTGCACCATCTGAGGCATTCCCCATGGTCCGAAACTGGTCACTATAACCAGCGAGAGCAGCGTTAGCCATCCTGGAAACCCTGTAGACCTGGGCAGCAGCGCGGGTGAGTTTTCCGGCCTAAGCAGTTGATGGGTTGCGCTTCCGAACCCTCCGACCTGTGATGCCAGGAAGTATACCATTATGATGACACCAAAGAGTTCGACAATTCCTCTGATGAGATCGGTGACGGTGAGCGCAAAATACCCGCCCATAATCAGATAAACGCCGGTGAGCGCGGCCAGGAAGCCCAGCGCGTATTCATATGGTATATGCAGTACTTTCTCGAAGAGATAACTCAGCCCGGTGTAGACCGATGCCGAATACGGCACCAGGAATAGGAATATAATCAAAGCGGCAATGACCTTCAGCGCCGGGCAAGCGAACCTTGCCGACAGAAAGTCGGGCATGGTCATGGAGTTTAGCCGGGCAGTCATCGTTCGTGTTTTGGAAGCCAGTATCCACCATGCAAGCAGACTGCCGATTATCGAGTTTCCGATCACAATCCACATTGTGTGGATGCCGAAACCCCATCCGAGGCTCCCCGCATAACCGATAAAGAGCACGGCTGAGAAATATGACGTTCCGTAAGCGAAGGCCGACATCCATGGTCCGATCGACCTTCCGCCCAGGAAGAAGTCACCTACGCTTTTTGTCTTGCGCATTGCCCAGAAACCGATGCCGAGCATGACGAGAACATATATTACAACAATAGCAATTCCGATATGACCCACTCTCTTGCCTCCTCGCAATATGCAACGCATTGCACAGTTTTCACTCAGAATATCACAACTGCAGAGCTGGTGCAACATTTTGCTTTCTTGCTCTATGTTTGGGTAAATGGTATAATCCCGGCGGCTGGTCTGCTGCCGTCGGCAGCCCAAAGACTTGGAGGATTTGTAAAATGAGTAGACTGAAAGCATACTTCTGGCCGATTGTAATTGTTATCGTAATGCTTCTCCTTATATTCGGAGGAGCGCTGGTCGGTATGTATACGGATTGGCTCTGGTTCAAAGACCTGGGGTTCGGTGATGTATTCACCAAGATATTAGGCACCAAAGCCTTGCTTGGTGTCGTGATGGGTCTGCTCTTCTTTACCATAATATATGGCAACCTCTGGTATGCCCGTCGTATAGCGCCGCCGCCGTCACCTATGGGTCTGGAGCAGCAGCTTATGGAAAGATTGGGTAGACTTGCCCGCCGCGGTATCGGGCTGGTGATCTTTCTTGGGAGCATTGTTTTATCGGTGCTGGTTGGGCTTGAGGCCGCCACGCACTGGGAGCAGTGGCTCAAATACATCCATGCGAGCCCATTCGGCGTCAATGACCCTCAGTTTAGTTTGGATATCGGTTTCTATGTCTTCAAGCTGCCTTTCTACAATTATATATATAACTGGCTCTTCGTTGCGCTTGTCATATCCACAATAGCCGCCATAGCGCTGCATTATGCCGATGAAGCCATCGAGGTTGTCGGCAACGGTGTGCAGTTCTCGCCCGGCGTTAAGGCGCATATCGGAGTATTGATCGCGCTGATGTTCTTCTTAAAGGCTTGGGGCTACCGATTGGGCATGTATCAGCTTGTTCTCGGCAGGGGAAGCATTTATGACGGCGCCGGATATGCCGATGTGCACGCAAGGATTCCTGCGCTGTGGATATTGCTGGTCACCGCGATAATAGGCGGGCTGCTGGTTTTGTATAATATTCGCAAGCGTGGTCTGGGGTTCGCCGCGATCGGTTTCGGGCTGGTTATCGGCGTTTCGTTACTTGTCGGCAGCATATATCCTGAAGTGCTGGAACGGCTGGTCGTGAAGCCGAATCAGCTCGAAAAAGAAATGCCATATATCGAGCGCGCGATCAAGGCAACGCAGGTCGCTTATGGACTTGACCAAATCGCAGCAAGGCCGTTTGCGGCGGACACTTCTCTTACGGCGGCGCAGATCGAGGCCAACGATACCACAATTCAGAACATCCGTCTCTGGGACCAGGACCATCTCCAGAGCGCATATAATCAGATCCAGACTCTTCAGCAGTATTATCATTTCCAGGATGTCGATGTGGACCGCTACTGGCTTACCGATAAGAATACGGGCCAGAAACGCTATAGGCAGGTATGGCTCTCCGCGAGAGAACTCGATCAGGACACGCTGCCGGTCAACTCTCAGACATGGATCAATTTGCACCTGCAATATACTCACGGCTACGGCTTTTGTATGAGCCCGGTCAACGAAGTCAGCAGCGAGGGCTTGCCGAATTTCTTTGTCTACGACATTCCGCCCAAGACCACTGTCGACATTCCGTTGGATAAGGTCGGTGTGTATTTTGGTGAAATGACCAACAATTACGTCTTTGTGGACACCAGCGCAAAGGAGTTCGATTATCCCAAAGGCGCCGGAACCAAAGAGGTTTCCTACGAGGGTGATGGCGGAGTCGGCATAGGAGGTTTCTTCCGTAAGATTCTTTTTGCGCTGCGTTTCCAGGACTTGAACATCCTGCTTAACCAGAACTTGAAGTCGGATAGCAAAATCCTGTTCAAGAGGGATGTCAAAGACCGCGTCAGTTCGATATATTCGTTCCTGCAGTTTGATGGAGACCCATACCTGGTGACTGTAAAGGGCAGACTATACTGGATGTGGGACGGCTATACGACTACCGACGCCTATCCGTACTCTCAACACTCACCTTCGGACACGATGGACTTCAATTATATCAGAAACTCTGTGAAGGTGGTCGTGGACGCATACACGGGTAGAGTTAATGCATATGTAATCGATAAGCCGCTTGACGACCCGATCATCAAGACCTATCGCGCGATGTTCCCGTCCGCGTTCAAGCCGATCTCGAAGATGCCTGCCGAGCTGCGCGAGCATATTCGTTACCCAGAGGACCTCTTCCGCATTCAGACGGATGTCTATGAGCGCTATCATCAGACTGACCCGACAGTCTTTTACAATAACAGCGATTCCTGGGAGATTGCCAGTCAGGCCGATCTTACCGGCACCAGTGATAATGAATCCAGTCCGATGGAGCCTTATTATGTAATAATGAAGCTTCCGAACGGCAAGAGCG
This sequence comes from Armatimonadota bacterium, assembly GCA_039679645.1. NCBI lineage: Bacteria > Bacillati > Armatimonadota > Armatimonadota bacterium. The sequence goes on along the minus strand of JBDKUO010000014.1, from coordinate 49,164 downwards.
AGGAGTTTATATTGATGACTCCGTTCATCCGAGCGGGCAAATTCAACATGGTCGCATGGATGTGTGCCAAATGCGACGCCGAGGATTATGGCCGTCTTGTGCTCTATCAGTTCCCGAGGGACAAGAACGTATACGGCCCGCAGCAGGTGGCAGCTCGTGCGCGCCAGGATACCGTGATATCGCAACAGATCAGCCTGTGGAACCGCGAAGGCTCACAGGTCAGCAGTGGAAACATGCTCGTAGTGCCTATCGAGACGTCGCTGATGTATGTGATGCCGGTGTATTTAGAATCCACCACAACAAAGATACCTGAGCTTAAGCGGGTGATAGTCGCTCTCGGCAACAGAGTCTCCATGCAGCCGACTCTTGCCGAAGCACTGACGGACATAGTCGGCGAGCAGATCACCCAGCCTACACCTGCCGCAAAGCCGATATCGACAGGCAAACATGCAGCGGGTAAGCCTTCGCCACAGGTTCCGGGAGCAGCCGCAAATGAAGAGGTGAAGCGCCTGATCGATCAGGCCGTCTCGCAGTACGGCGCTGCCCAGGATGCACAGAGACGTGGAGACTGGAGCGAATATGGCAATCAGGTCAAAGCTCTGGAGAAGACTCTTAACGAGCTGAAGGCTAAGTCGAAATAATAGTATAAGTTGCGAGTTATGAGTGTTGGGTTGTGAGTTGAGATAGGCCTTCTCCCTCTCCTGGGGGAGAGGGTTGGGGTGAGGGCGCAACTGATTTAGTAATTGATATTTTATATTGATTATTTGAATGGTGTTTCAATCTCAGTCTTGATCGTCCGTGGGATTCCCGGAAGTGTTTATTAATTCCAGTTTCCCCAGATAAAGCTGCAAGCTGTGGAATCAGATGACGTCTTTGTTCGGGCGCGATATCCGATCGCGACCGAAAAAGAATCCCGCAATTTCAGATTGCGGAAACTGACTGCCGTTCTTTATGCCTCCAGGTATCTTACCTGGAGGCAATACTTATGAGGGTGATAAAAGAGAGTTGCCGTCCCACTCATGGTTGGGGTCTGGGTAAAATGTTAGGCCACCATAACCATAGCTATCATCAATAATCCCAGTTCCAGATGTGTGAAATGCAACCAGCCACCCACCTGGTACCTTAGCTCTCGCTACTGTGTCAGCACAAAAGGCAACTCCATTAGATTCAAGGTCTTCCCAATTTAATGCGGCCATAGTTATTCTCCTTTCATTTTAGACTTAGTGGCACCCGTATTATGATAATTGCATATGTGGTCATTGTATTGTTATGCATGCACTTTTAGAAACCCTCTGTCAGTGTTGAGTGATCATTTCTGGGGTGGGATTTTCGAATCCCACCCCTATTTCCTATTGATTGAATCGTTTCGTTCACATTCATTCTAGAACAACATCTAACTCGACCTCGCGCTCCCCACTTTACATGATTGACCATTATGCACATAAATGCTAAGCTGAGCTATAAATTCAATCAGAACATGGTTGGGGGCTTAATTGATGAAGAGGTTAAGTATTCTGATTGCAGCCATAGCTGCGTTGGGTGTGTTTGCTATATCATCGGTGAGTATTGCCCAGGACGAAGGACCGATGTATAAGCTGCCCAAAGGCGTGCAGACACGATGGGCGAGTATGGAGAACCCCGACGGCAAGAAGGGCGAGGGCGGCAAGACCAAATTCGGACGCAAGGGCTATGCATGTATCGGGATCGAGCCGAATCAGACTGTAGTTATGGCTCATGCCCAAAATACAAGCGGCACGGTGCGCCGGATATGGATCACAATGACCGAAAGAAGCCCCGAACGGCTGAGAGGCCTTGTGCTTCGCATGTACTGGGATGGGGAGAGCAAACCCGCTGTGGAAGTTCCTCTGGGTGATTTCTTCTGCCAGCCGCTCGGCCAGCCGGTGGTATTTGAAAATGCCTGGTTCGATAATCCCGAGGGACGTTCGTTCAACTGCCGCATTCCGATGCCTTTCAAGAAGGGCTTCAAAATAACCGTAACCAATGAATCGATTAGAGTGCCCGGAGACTTCTTCTATGATGTCGATTACACCCTCGGTGACAAGCACGGCTCCGACACGGGCTATTTCCATGCGCACTTTAGTCACGAGAACCCTACCACGCAACGCAAAGACTTTGAGATTCTGCCTAAAGTGACCGGCAAGGGTCGTTTCCTCGGCTGCTGCGTAGGGGTGAATGTGAACACGAAAGACAATGGCGAAATGTGGTGGGGCGAAGGTGAGTTCAAAGCGTATATCGATGGCGATACGGATAATCCTACTCTGTGCGGCACCGGCACCGAGGATTATATTTCGACCGGATATGGCATGGGGCTGTATTCTCACCTCTGGCACGGCTGCACAATAGCCGATTTCGATAAAGGCAAGTATGCGTTTTATCGATTGCACGGCCCAGATCCTATCTACTTCGACAAGGATTTTCGCGCGACCATGCAGCAGATAGGCTGCTACAGTAAGGCGGATATGATCGGGCATTTGGAAACCCATCCGGATGTCAATTTCCTTGCGACCGGAGACGGCAAGACCAAACTTACTCCTGAAAATGCATTAGCAGGCCCTGATTTTGCTGCATTCGAGCGTGTTGACGATTGGTGCGCGACCGCATACTTCTACCTGAACAGCCCGACAGACAATCTCCCCGCCATAGAGCCTTATGAGAAGCGAATAGCAGGGCTGGTCTCAGATTCCAAGTAGACCATCAATGAAATCGTGGAGGCAGAGTTAATGAACAGAATCGCTGCAGTCATTTTATTGGGAGTGTTGGCGCTTTCGTCAGCTTGTACTGCTCAGGATGAAGAGCCGATGTATAAATTGCCCACAGGTGTCCGGACACGATGGGCGAGTATGGAGAACCAGGACGGCAATAAGGGTGAGGGCGGCAGAGAAAAGTTCGGTCGCAAAGGTATGGCGTGCTGCGGCTTTCTGCCGGGGTGGAGCCGAGTGCTCGCGCATGCCGAAAATTCAAGCGGTACTGTGCGCCGGATATGGATCACTATAAGTGATCGAAACCCCGAGCAGTTAAGGGGGCTTGTCATCCGTATGTATTGGGATGGAGCCGAAAAACCCGCAGTAGAAGCTCCTTTGGGTGACTTTTTCTGTCAGCCGCTCGGTCAGCCGGTAGCGTTTGAAAACGCCTGGTTCGATAGTCCCGAAGGCCGCTCGTTCAATTGCCGCATCCCGATGCCTTTCAAAAAGGGTTTCAAGATAACCGTAGCCAACGAATCGAATAAACCGGCGGGGGATTTCTATTACGATGTCGATTATACCATCGGTGACAAGCACGGTGGCGATACTGGCTATTTTCACGCACACTTTAATCATGAGAATCCCACCACATTGCGTCGAGATTTTGAGATTCTACCGAAAGTGACCGGAAAGGGACGTTTCCTTGGTTCCTGCATAGGCGTGAATGTCAACAGAAAAGACAACGCATGGGCGTGGTGGGGCGAAGGAGAGTTCAAGGCATATATAGATGGCGATACCGATAATCCCACACTGTGCGGCACCGGAACGGAGGACTATGCCTCCAGCGGATATGGTATGGGGGTATACTCTCACCTCTGGCACGGCTGCACTATATCAGACCTCGGCAAGAGCCAGTATGCGTTCTATAGAATGCACGGCCCCGACCCGATCTATTTCGATAAGGATATCCGTGTGACAATCCAGCAGATAGGCTACTATTATAAGGAAAGGATGATCGGGCATCTGGCAACCCATCCGGATGTCACGCTGCTCGCGACCGGAGACGGCAAGACCAAATTGACCCCGGAGATCGTGAAAGCCGGCCAGGAAAACGGCACCTTTGAGCGCAGCGACGATTGGTGTGCGACCGCCTATTTTTATCTGAACAGCCCGGTAGATGACATTCCTGCCGTAGAGCCTTATGAGAAGCGGATAGTCGGGCTGATATCGGATTCCAAATAACTCCGTATTTACGCCTAATGCGAATTTGACTGAGTGTGAACAGCACACTTCTTAGTCGGCGAAGGCCGACTTTGTGTTGTTGCAGCCGTGACTTCAGTCGCAGGGCGGTTGAAACCGCTGCCACAACTACACAAAGTCCCCCTACGGGGACTCAAGCTACAGTCCTGATCTCCTGCACCGGACGCAAATATCATGGACACACCTGCCGGAATCTTGTGCTTTCTACTCTACGATCATGTTAGGGTCTCCAAGTATCTGACGCTTTATCTCGTTTATTGATATCCTGATCGTCCGAGGGATTCCTGCCTCGGACGCATTTTTATGGCCATTCTTGCCCTGAATCTCCACGTTTTCTTATTCCTCGGGTGGTTTACGTGTCCTCGCTCCGCTCTTCTGTCGCAATTTCTTCAAACGAACATCTGTTCGGTACGCATCTACACATCATTTGGGCTTACCAAGGTCCTTTTGCGAAAAAATGTCCAACAATTTTCTTACAAGCCCTTGACAAACATCATGTCTGCTGGTAAACTCTCACTATCTGATCGGTTGGCAACTTCATGGAATATTGATGGGGCATACAACCTTTTAATGTGCGGATTCTGGTTATTGATTGGTGATTTGTTGGAAACCAGCTAGAGTCGCATTGGAGACTAAGCATGTTCGGTGGGTCATATACTCACTCTCTGGACACGGCGGGCAGGTTCGTAATGCCCAAGAAGTTTCGTTATGAGCTCGGCGAAGAGTTCATCATAACGAAAGGTTTGGGGTGCCTGTGCGTTTTTCCGCTTGAGTGGAAGACTCAGCTTGAAGAGCAGCTTAACAGCTTCGGCGGGCCTCTCGAACTGCTCCTGAACCCGCATGTCACCCGGCTACATCGCCATTTCTTTGGTGAGATGGTCACAGCCGGTGCGGACAGCCAGTTCAGGGTCCAGCTTACACCTGAGCACCGCCGTTATGCGGGCATCACTGATGATGTGGTTGTCTATGGCCGAGGGAAATGCGTAGAGCTATGGTCTCCACAGGAACTTGAGAAATATCAGAATGAAAACGACAGCGTAGCTGATTTGATATCCTCCGGCGCGGCGCTTTTAGGAGCGACCGGCAATATGGGGGCAGGAGCGCAGGATGCCGGAGTATCACAAACCGGTCCTGGTTAATGAGATCATATCGCTGCTCGACCCACGGGAGGGCGGCGTTTTTCTTGATGCGACTCTGGGTGGAGGCGGCCACTCGGCGGCGATCCTTGAAAAGATTGGCAGGACAGGCACTCTAGTAGGGATCGACCGCGACCCGGAAGCACTTGAGTATTCCGGTGAGCGCCTCAAAGACTATGGCGAAAGCGTCAAGCTGGTGCGCGGTAATTTTCGCGATATCGGCTCCATTCTCGATTCACTGGGAATTCGAGAGTTGGACGGCGCGCTTTTCGACCTGGGAGTCTCCTCGCATCAGCTTGATTCGCAGAGGGGCTTTACGTTTTCCAGAGATGAAGAGTTGGACATGAGAATGTCCAAGCTGGAGGATACTCCAACCGCGGCTGACATTGTCAACTCTTATAACGAGGTCAATCTTGCCGATCTGATCTGGCGATATGGCGAGGAGCGGTATTCAAGGCGTATAGCAAAGGCTATAGTTGCCAGGCGCCAAAAGGAACCGATCATCAGGACCGCCGAGCTTGCGGATATAGTGACCGCGGCGATTCCTGCAAAATACAGATGGCAGCAGGACATACATCCGGCGACCCGCACGTTTCAGGCGATCAGGATAGTCGTCAATCACGAGCTGGAGTCTGTAGAGCAGGGTGTTCCTGCAGCGATAGAGGCTTTGAAAATTGGTGGGCGTGTGGGCGTTATATCGTTCCACAGCCTTGAAGATAGGATTGTTAAGAACACCTTCCGGCGTTACTCCGGGCATTGCACTTGCCCTCCGAGACTTCCGGGATGTGTATGCGGCGCAAAAGAGATTCTTAAGGTCATTACAAGAAAACCGATAACTCCGAGCGCCGACGAGATAAAGGAGAACCCACGCAGCCGCAGCTCAAGATTGCGGGTGGGGGAGCGAATCGCGATATGACAGCATGCTATTTGGCCTGTTGTCATATCACAAAATGAGGGACTGGGATGGCAGTTGCGCTTAGACAAAAAGTAGATACCGGCACCACTGTTTGCCGCAGCCCGAGAGCAATGCGTGCTCGAACCAGACGGCTTCGTTACGCGCGTTTTAGGCGCGTCGTACGGATGCTTATGCCTGTGATCGGGGTTGCTATGCTCTTCGGGTGGGTTGCTGTCTATGCCAATGTGACTATCACCGGCTACAATCGCAGCAGGCTCACATCAGAGTGCCGCGCTGAAAAGCTCAAGAACGAGAGGCTCAAAGTAGAGTACTCCCGTCTTTCAAGTCCACATATTGTAACAGCCGCCGCAGAAAGAGCGGGAATGGTCTATGCGACCAATTACGATTATGTCAACCAGCCACAAACCGTAGCAAGTCGCTGAGTGCGTGGACGATTTGTATGCCTCCAGGTATCTTACTGGAGGCAAAAGCAGAAATTGCAAGAGAGCGTGGGAACAAATGGCCCCGAAGCATCGAGGATTTGTAAGAAAAAGAACGACCTGGCTATTCCTCGTGTTTTCGCTGCTTTATGCAGCGATTGCGGGGAGGCTGTTTTTCCTGCAAGTCATGCGCCACGACCATTTCAAAGATAGGGCCACTGCAATACGTTTCAGAGAAATTGCAATTCCGGCTTCGAGGGGATCAATCTGTGACCGCAACGGCAATCCTCTCGCGGTCAATATAGAGACAGCTTCGATCTTTGCAAATCTTAGAGAAATGCCCGATCCTTCCAAGACAGCAGTTCAGGTTGCATCGCTGCTTGATACCGAACCAGGAAGCATCGAAGCCAAACTCAACGGCACACATCATTTTGTCTGGCTCGGGCGTCAGATCGATGCGAGGATAGGCGATGCGGTTTGGAAGAATCGCACAAAGCTGCCGGGTATCGGTGTCCAGCGTGATGTGAAGCGAGTATATCCAACCGGTCCGCTGGCTGCGCAGATAATAGGTTTTACGAACCTTGACAATACAGGTGCCGAAGGTATCGAACATGTCGGCAACAGCATTCTGAAAGGGACCGACGGCAAGTATCGAGCCGAGCTTGATGGTGCGCGCAGAGTAATCCCGGAGACCCGCCATATCGAATGTCAGCCCGAAGACGGCAAGAATGTCTATCTGACAATAGATATGACTATCCAGCACATAGCCGAGCAGGCGCTTTCTAATATGGCTGAAAAATACCATCCCAAAAGCGCATGCGCAGTAGTGATGGATCCGGCGACCGGTGAGATTCTCGCGCTTGCCAACTATCCGACGTATGATCCGAACAAGGCTCGCAAGTCTAATCCTTCGCTCTGGCGTAATCGTGCTGTTGCCGATCTTTACGAGCCGGGCAGTACTCTAAAGACGGTCACAGCCTCCGCCGCATTAAATGAGGGTATCAGTCCGAATGCCGCAATTGCATACTGCACTGGCCGTGAAAAAATGGCCGGCGGACGTATACGATGCGTGCTTCACAGACCGTACCTAAACGGTCATGGCAGCACAAATATGTTCAGAATGATCGAGCAGTCGTGCAACATTGCCGCGGCGCATCTGGCGTTAAGGCTGGGCTCAGAGAAGCTATATAAGTATGAAAAGGCTTTTGGCCTTTTGGATAGACCCGATGCCGGTTTCGGCTGTGAGGCTGTAGGTTCTATAGAGCCTCCTGATGACTGGCGGCCTATCAGACTTGCCAATATCGGCTTTGGCCAGGGTCTGGCGGTCACTCCGCTTCAGATGACGAGTGTTTATGCGACCATCGCCAATGGCGGTGTGCGTGTCGAGCCGAAAATAATCCGTGAGATACGCAACTCGGATGGTTCGATATATACGGCATTCAAGCCTGGTAAGAAGACTCGTGTGATATCTAAAGATGCTGCGCTTATGGCGACAAAGCTGCTTAGAAGCTGCGTAGAAAACGGCACCGGCAAGACTGCACGCATCGATGGTCGCACAGTCGCAGGCAAGACAGGCAGCGCGCAGGTCGCCAGAGCCAATGGCCGAGGATATGAGCCTGGATCGTTTATTGCATCTTTCATGGGTTTTGCCCCGGCGACGAAGCCCAGGCTGGTGATTGCGGTTGTCGCCAAATCACCAAAGGGTTCACACTGGGGCGCAACTGTGGCCAGCCCGGTCTTTCAGGAGATAGGCGAGAAGTCGCTTTGGTATCTCAAAGTCCCGTCGGATGCTCCCGGCGGTAACGAGACCAGACCCAAGCGCGACGACGACCCTAAGCGTGTAGCATACAGCAGATATAGACATTATGACGTTGCGACCTTATGACGCGATGACGCATGACGTTGTGACGTTATGACGTTATGACGTAAATTTTGGGACAGCGGAAACCAGGGAGCGGAAGGGATCTTGGGCGAGCCCAACTCTTCCTCCGCGGTCCCATACAATTATTGGTGTTGCGGGTGTTTCGGGAATTCATTCCCGAAACTAAACGGATCAAGTTTAGACTCCTCGTGTCTGGGCGATTTGCGAGGAGCAGGCGGCTGGTCAGCCGAATTATGACCATTCGCTCGTGAGGGGTTGTGTAAGGCCAGACAAGATGAATACATAATTCTTGTGGGACCTCACGCAACCCCATTTTTATTTATTATTGCGTATTTGAGATTTTATATTTGGGCAGGAGTGGCAGGCTTGCTGTTAGTATTGATGAGTATGTCATTCCGAGCCTGGCGAGGGATCTGCTTTATGCCAAAGTGAGCAATCGCGCACCAAAATCAAAAATCAAAAATACTCAATACAAAATACTCAATACTAAATCCTCTGGGGGCGTTATAATATAAGGTATGAGATTTACAGAGCTTACTAAATCAATAACGGGCTGCCGGGTCGTCAATGCAAACGATGTCGAAGTGACAGGCATAGCGTATGACAGCCGCAAGGTAAAGCCCGGGTATATATTTGTTGCCATGCAGGGCGGCTCGTTCGACGGCCATCAGTTCATTACGAGCGCGCTGGATTCCGGCGCAGTCGCGATAGTTGCCGAGCGTGAGGTACAGGAGGCATTGGATAGGGGCGTGCCGTATGTCGTTGCCGATAACGGCAGGATAGCTATGGGAGAGATAGCTGCTCCGTTCTATGATTACCCCTCCAGAAAGATAAAACTGATCGGTGTCACAGGCACAAGCGGCAAGACGACCGTCACTCATCTTATCCAATCAATTTTCCAGACCGCCGGTATGAAATCCGGTCTTATCGGCACACTCGGCGCGAAGATCGACGGCGAGTTCATAGAGACCGAGCACACCACTCCCGAGAGCCTCGATGTCCAGCGGATACTTGCTCAAATGGTCGATATGGGCGCTCAGGTGGTGGCGATGGAGGTCAGCTCGCACGGCCTGTATGAGGGCCGCACGATAGGCTGCGAGTTCGATTGCGGAGTCTTTACGAACATTGCACGCGATCACCTCGACTTTCACATTACAGAAGAAGCCTATCTCGACGCAAAGATAATTCTCTTCCGTGACCTTCCCAAGACGTCCGGCAAGAGCTTCTATGCTGCAATCAACCTGGATGATTCCAAGGCCGACAAAGTCATAGCCGCCTCCGACGGCAGCGTAATCACATTCGGTATGGACCCCAAGGCAGATGTAGTTGCAAGCGACGCGAAAGTCACCGAGAAGTCAGTTTCGTTCAATATGACCGGCAGGGGCAAGTCTGTCCCGGTCCGTATGTCAATCGGCGGGGCGTTTAACGTGTATAACGCCCTTTCTGCTGCATCTGTCGGCATCGCTTTAGGTCTGGACTTGGACACGATCAGCAAGGGGCTGGCAAAGGCGACAAGTGTGCCCGGCAGGTTTGAATCGGTCGAATGCGGGCAAGATTTTGGAGTGATCGTGGACTATGCCCACACTCCGGACGAGCTGGAAAACGTCCTTCAGACCGCCAGGACTCTTACGGATAAACGCCTTATCGCAGTCTTCGGCTGCGGCGGCAACAGAGACAAAGGCAAGCGCCCGATTATGGGCAAGATCGGTGTGGATTTGGCGGACCTGGTCGTAATCACGTCCGATAATCCTCGCAAAGAGGACCCGGATGCCATAATCAAAGATATTCTAGCCGGCATTCCCGAGGATAAAAAATCAAATGTCACAGTGGAGCCGGACCGTGCCCAGGCCATTTGTGAGGCTATAAATATGGCCGAGACCGGCGATCTGGTTGTGATAGCCGGTAAAGGTCACGAAGACTATCAAATTTTTGCTAACCGAACGATCCACTTTGACGATAGGGAGCAGGCATCTCACGCCCTCGAGTTAAGAGTTAAGTGTTGTGGGTTATGAGTTGAGAGTTATGGGCTGAGCAAAGTGTGAGCATGGCAGCCGATGCGCTCACCTACAGTCATTCCGAGGAAGAATGACGAGGAATCTTCTGATTTAGTAATGAGTATTTTACATTGATTATTTATGCGATCAAGCTGCGGTTTATCGTTCGGGCGCGATATCCGATCGCGACCGAAATAGAATCTCGCAATTTCGGATTGCGATAACTGATTACAAAACAGAGGGCTTTCAGATTTTGTCATTCCGAGGAAGAATGACGAGGAATCTGCTGTGAGCCATACGTTACAATGACAGATTTCTGATCGATTTAATTGCAAAAGCGCGAAATTATAGAATCTTTCCGTGTTTTCTCCCTTTCGTGTTTTCGTGATAGATCCTTTAGGCGGGCAAATATGCAAACAATAAAAGCTGAAGAAGTAGTGCAGGCGGTGAAAGGTGAACTGCTCTCAGGCGGTCCTGATACCAAGATCACGGGCGTCAGCACCGATACCCGCACCATCAAACCCGGCGACCTGTTCTTTGCTCTCACAGGCGAAAGCTCCGAGGGACACAAGTTCCTTGCAGATGCGCTGAGTAAGGGCGCATCGGGTGTGGTCGTCTCGCGCAAGGTCGAGGCAAGATGCCTGGCTATACGGGTAGATGATACTCTGACTGCCCTAGGCAATCTTGCAGCCTATTATCGCACCAAGTTCACCCCGACTATGATCGGCGTCACAGGCAGCGTAGGCAAGACCACCACCAAAGAGATGATTGCCGCAGTAACAGCAGCCAACGGCCCCGTCCTCAAGAGTGCGGGCAATTTCAATAATGAGATCGGCCTGCCGTTAACACTTTTCGAGCTTTCAGCTAAGCACAAAACCGCAGTGGTCGAGATGGCTATGCGCGGCGCCGGTCAGATCACATATCTTGCCAAGATCGCCAAGCCGTCTATAGGTGTGATCACTAATATTCACATGTCACATATCGAGCTTTTGGGAAGTATGGACGCCATCGCCAATGCAAAAGGCGAAATTTTGGATTATTTACCGACCGATGGCGCAGCGATCCTCAATGCGGACGACGCCTATTATGAATATCTGGCAAAACGCGCGAAGTGCAGAGTCGTCTCATTTGGTGAGAACCCCCAAGCCGACGTAAACGCCGCCTCAGCCGGTCTGGATTCAAAGGGATGCTGCGCATTTGAGGTTCGCACCCCAAGCGGGTCGTTTAACGTGCGCATTCCCGTGCCGGGTGAACACAATATAAAGGATGCGCTTGCAGCCATTGCCGTGGGTGAGGTTCTGAATATTCCGCACGATTATATGCAAAATGCGCTCGCGAGTTATAAAGCTCCCGAGAAGAGATCGAATGTGATCCCAACTCGCCGCGGCGCTGTAGTGATCGACGACACATACAATGCCAGCCCGGCATCTGTTCACAGCGCACTCAAGACGCTCGCGATGATGGAGGGCGGCCGCAAGATTGCAGTTTTGGGAGATATGCTCGAACTAGGCGACCATGCCGTAAATGCTCATATGGAGATAGGCAAAGCGGTTAAAGAGAATGGTGTAGATATGCTCGTAGTTGTCGGCCAGCTTGCCAAGCTTATAGCAAGAGGCGCGATAGACGCCGGTATGCCGGTAAATGTGGTCAGCGAGTTCGATGAGAGTTCCCTTGCCGCGCGCGAGCTTGGGTCCAAGGTCAAAGACGGCGATGTGGTGCTGGTCAAAGGCTCACGCGCAATGAGGATGGAACGGGTTGTGGAGGGTCTGACAGGTGCCTGAGTTGTATGCTTTCCCGCTGGCGTTTATTGTCTCAATCGTCGCCGGGCCTTATATTATAAAAATACTGGCGCGAGTAAAGATGGGTCAGAAGATTAGTGAAGACGGCCCGCAGTCACACCAGGCAAAGGCTGGAACTCCCACAATGGGCGGTCTGATTATAGTCCTTGGTGTGTTGGCAGGATTGGCGCCAAGTTTGGAGCCTAAACAAGACCACTCTAACCTTGCAGCAGTGGTCGTTTTAATGCTTGCCTATTGCGCGCTGGGGTTTGTCGACGATTATCTTACAGTGCGCCCTATAAAGGGTATACGTGGAATATCGAGCAAGCCAAAAGCAGCCATGCAGTTCATCTTTGCTGCTGGGTTCGTCTATTGGATGACTGTGACAGGTCATGACATGATTCTCACGGCGTTTGGCCATACTATTCTATCAGGCATCTGGTATCAGGCATTTGCGGTTCTGTTTATTGCCGGTATGGCTAATTTTGTGAATATCACGGATGGTCTGGACGGATTGGTCGCCGGTCTGACCGGATTGGTGTGTCTTCCACTTCTTTGTTGCATGGGAGCTTATGGCTTTTCACCTCTGCTGTTGGCATTGTTTGGAGGATGTCTGGGCTTTTTGTGGTTCAATGCGAATCCTGCCAAGGTCTTCATGGGGGATACAGGCTCACTTGCTATTGGGTCTGTTCTGCCTGCAGTGGCATTGATCAGTCACTCGGAGATAGTCTTGATCATTGCCGGTTTGGTCTTTATACTGGATGGTCTGTCGTCTGCGCTTCAATGGGCGGTATTCAAATTTACGCGCATTACAACGGGCACAGGCAGGCGCGTATTTTTGAAGAGTCCCGTGCATCACCATTTTGAGATGATGGGCTGGCATGAGCAGACAATTGTTGTTCGGTTTTGGATTGCAGGAGTCGTGTGTGCTGCTCTGGCTTTTTTGATGCAATGAAGGTCTTGATCAGTCTTTGATCGGGTGCGATATCCGATTGCACCCGAAACAGAATCCCGGGATCTCTAATCCCTACTATGAGAGCTGATATTTTGAACTACAAAGATAAATCGATAGCAATAATAGGTATGGCGCGGACTGGCCTTGCGGTCGCAGAAGTTATGCGGCAGCTTGGCGCGCGCGTTGTTATATATGATAAAAAGGACCCGTCCGAGCTTTCAGATGCGATTGACTTCGCATCAAAAATCGGCGCAGTGGTCAGGGCAGGTACAGATTCGGTCGATCTTAACGGCATCGATCAGCTGATCACCAGCCCTGGTGTGCCGAAAAATATGCCCGTCTTTGCGGAAGCCGCAAGTCGCGGAATAGAGGTTATCGCTGAGATCGAGCTGGCATATCGTCTCTCTAAGGCCCCGATCATTGCAATAACCGGCACAAACGGCAAGACGACAACCACGGTCCTCACCGGCAAGATCATGATGGCCGATGGCCGCGAGACATATATCGCAGGTAACGTTGTTGCAGGGGATATCAGGCTTCCATTGATAACTGCTGCTTATCAGGCGAGCGAGGATAGCGTGATAGTTGCCGAGATAAGCACGTTTCAGCTTGAGTGGATAAGCTCATTCAAGCCAAAAGTAGCTATGCTGCTCAATGTGTCTGCCGACCACCTGGACCGCCACTCCAGCGTTGAGGAATATGCCTCTCTTAAAGCGCGCATATTCGAGAATCAGTCAGAAAGTGACTATGCGGTCATAAATGCGGAGAACAAATTCACTGTATCCCTTGCCCAAAGCCTTAATGGCCATGTGATCAGGTTTGCTCGTCAATCCGATGTAGCCGAGGGTGGGTTTGTGCGCGGTGATGATCTGATCGTAAGGCTCGATGGTGTAGAGCATGTCGTCTGCAAACGCTCGGATATACCGCTTCGGGGTGAGCACAATGTAGAGAATGTCCTTGCTGCATCCTGTGCGGCGCTTGCTATGGGCGCAAAAACTGAGAGTATTCTTAAGGCCGTCAGGGATTTCAAACCTGTCGAGCACCGCTTGGAGCCTGTCGCTGTGATAGACGGCGTGGAGTATATAAACAACTCGATGTGCACGAATGTAGACGCCGCAGTGCGTTCCGTCGAGGCTATAGACGAGCCTCAGATAGTGATCGCCGGAGGCAAAGACAAGGGCTTCGATTATACTCCTTTGGCCGAGGCGTTCAAGCGCAAGGCAAAACATGTCGTATTGATAGGTGCTGACGCGGGTTTGATCGAGTCCGCTGCCGAGAAAGTCGGCTACACTGCGGTCTCACGGGCGGATTCCATGCAGGATGCAGTCGATAAGGCGCAGAGACTTGCCGAGCCGGGCGATGTTATAGTTCTTACTCCTGCCTGCGCCAGTTTCGATATGTTCGACTCATTCGAGCACCGTGGACAGGTGTTCAAAGAGATTGTTGAGTCGAAAAGTCATAGCGTCACAACGTCATAACGTCATAACGTCGAAAGATGTTGATGGTTGATATGCCTCCAGGTATCTTACCTGGAGGCCTGAGCACTGATGGTCCGGGATTTCTGATGGTCCGGGATTTGAATCCCGGACCGGGGTATGGGGGATATTTATCCCCCATGAGCGTGATGCTTTTGCACACATGTTTCCCTCTCCGCGTCGGAGAGGGGCCAGGGGAGAGGTAAGTCGGCGCAGGCCGACTTTGTGTGGTTGTTGCCGCGGTTTTAACCGCCGGGACATTACTCGATAAGGTTGAGAAGGGGAGAAGCAGGATGAGAAAGGAAGCCAAGCTCGGTGTGCCGGATATCGGCGTTTTGGGTGCAGTTATTGTGCTGCTTATTGCCGGGATGCTGCTCGTCTTCGATGCAAGCTATGCGAAGATGGGCGATGCAAAGTGGGCTCATTTTGACATCTGGTATATGGTCAAGCGCCAGCTTATCTTTGCGGCTGCCGGTCTCGGCCTGATGTTCTGGGCAATGCGGTTGCGTTTCTCCAGCTTCATCAAATGGACCGCGCCGCTCTTGCTGATCTCGATTGCGCTGCTTGTTGCAGTTATGGTTCCAGGTATCGGACGCAAGGTCAACGGTGCCTGCCGGTGGATTCCGCTTGGTCCGCTCAACTTGCAGCCCTCCGAGATAGCAAAAGTCGCGATTGTGATGTATCTGGCAGGGATATTTGCCAAGCGAAAAATGCTCGTAAGGCGGATCAGTGGCAATTGGGCCGCACCGGGAATGGTAGTTGCCGTAATGGCCGGGTTGATTTTTATTGAGCCTGACCTGGGCACAGCGATCACAATCATCGCCACATGTTTTATAATGTTATATGCAGCAGGTGCAAAGAAGCGTCATCTGCTGGCATTAGCGACTGCTGGCTGTGGCCTCGCGGGTCTGGCAGTATTGTTTGAGCCATATCGACTGCAGCGAATATGGGTCTGGCTCAACCCTTGGAAGGATCCTTACGGCGACGGTTATCAGGTGATCCATTCTCTGCTTGCGCTGGGTACGGGCGGCTTGACTGGTGTCGGGCTGTGCGAGGGGCGCGAGAAGCTTTATATACCTGCAGCTTCGACCGACTTCATTATTGCCACTCTTGGCGAGGAGGCTGGTTTGATAGGATGCGTGCTGCTGCTGGGTGCATTTTTGTTTTTGACCTATCGCGGCCTGGATGTGGCGCGCAGGTCCAAGAGCACATACGGCAACCTGCTCGCCGTGGGGCTGAGTTCCATAATAGGGATGCAGGCGGTTATAAATATTGCGGTTGTGAGCGCGTCGATCCCGGCGACAGGCGTGCCGATGCCGTTCATCAGCTATGGCGGGTCATCACTGATATCGATGCTGGTTGCTGCAGGGCTGCTGCTCTCGGTTTCGCGGCAGGTAAACGTAGAACTGGAAGAACGAGAACTATATGAAAATAGTATTGACGGGCGGGGGCACAGGCGGTCACATATATCCCGCAATAAGCGTGGGTCAGGCTCTTCGCGAAATCGATCCGGGTATAGAACTACTATTCGTCGGTAGTTCGCATGGACCTGAGGGCTCTATTGCCAGGGAGTCAGGCATCCCGTTTCAGGCGGTGCCGAGTGCGCCTCTTACGAAGTCAGTGTCGCTCAAAAACATGTCCTCCTTTGGCAAACTGCTTGCCGGTGTCTTCCGGGCAAGACGGATACTCAAAGACTTTGGGCCGGACGTTGTGATCGGTACGGGCGGATATACGACTGCTTCGGTGCTGGTCGCGGCGCGTACTCTCGCGCTAAAGATAGTCATTCACGAGCAAAACACCATTCCAGGCAGAACAAACCGATGGCTTTCGCATATTGCCGATAAGGTCTGCATTTCTTTTGACTCATCATCGAGCTTTTTTCCTAAGGAGAAGGTGATTCTAACGGGTCTGCCGATCCGCACTGAGTTTGGGTCTCTGCCCGGCAAGAACGAAGCAAGGAAGATGCTAAGTCTAAAGCAAGATGCATTCACAATTCTGGTAGTCGGCGGGAGTCAGGGCGCGAAAAGGCTCAACGAACTCGTATTCGATATGTGGCCGAAAATCAATGACGGAAACACTCAGATATTGCATCAGGTGGGTCAGCGCAACTATGAAGAGAGTAAATCGGCTGAGTCTGATGACTATCATGTAAGGGCTTATCTGGATATGCCGCAGTCTGTCGCCGCTGCTGATCTGGTGATATGCAGAAGCGGGGCATCCACGATTGCTGAGATCACAGCAGCCGGTTTGCCGAGTATACTGGTCCCGTATCCGCATGCGGTCTCGGATGAGCAGAGGCACAACGCCGAGTATCTTGCTGATCACAATGCGGGGATCGTATGTGATGAGTTTTCATTGACATCCGACATACTTGCCGGTTTCGTATCCGATATTCGGTCATCACCGGACAAACTGCAGAAAATGGCTGATGCCAGCGCATCTCTTGCGAAGATAGATGCAGCAAAAAGCGTAGCGCAGACAGCAATCGGCACCACATGATTTTGTAATTCATATTTTATATTGATTATTTCAAGCTCAGTCATTCCGAACGAATGTGAGGAATCTGCTGTTCCCTCTCCTGGGGGAGAGGGATAGGGTGAGGGCGCAACTGATTCGTTGCTTCTATGTTCGGGTGCGATATCCGATCGCACCCGTTAAGAATCTCCGGGATTCAATCCCGTTTTTTGTTGCTTCGGTTGCGAAGCGGCCGGAGCCGCCACCAAAGGTGGCAAGTTTTTCGAACTCGGCTTTGGCCGAAGCAAAAAAATTTTGAGGACCTATTTTGGATAGAAAGCATTACCATTTTATAGCAATAGGCGGTGTGAGTATGAGCGCCATCGCCAAAATTCTACACGAACAGGGCAATATCGTTACCGGCTCGGACCGTCAGGAGAGCGGGAACACACTGCGCCTGCGCGAGTCCGGCATCAAGGTCAGTATCGGCCATTGCCCTGAAAATATCGATGGAGCGGACGTTGTGGTCTATAATGCCGCAATCAAACCGAGTAATCCTGAGCTTGCCGAGGCTATCAAACGCGGCATTCCGACTCTGGTGCGCCCGGTTGCTCTTGGACATATAATGGAGCCGTATAAACACCGTGTCGGGGTCGCAGGCACACACGGCAAGACCACCACCACGTCTATGATAGGTGCTATTCTGGATCAAGCAGCGATAGATGCCACAGTCCTCTTCGGCAGCGATATGAAATCAGCAGGAGGCAATGTCCGTATCGGTGACGGATCGGTTATAGTGACCGAGGCATGCGAGGCATTCGGCTCATTTCTTCACCTGAAGCCTTCAATATCGGTAATCACCAATATAGAGGCCGATCATCTTGATCATTATAAGACGATCGATAATGTCGAGAAGGCTTTTCGCAAGTTTGTAGACGGTTCCGACGATAACGGCCTGGTGGTTGCTTGCTCGGACGAAGCTTGTGTGCGTAAAGTATTGGACGGCTGCAAGAAAAGAATTGTCTGGTACGGCACTACAGGTTCACCCGATCTGCTTGCAGCGGATGTTGACATTTCCAAGCCCGAGCCGACATATACACTGGTTCGCGGTGGGCAGACACTCGGCAAGATAACTATCGGCGTTCCGGGCATACAAAATGTGCTCGATTCACTTGCCGCTGCAGGCGTCGCCTTTGAGATTGGTGTGGATTTTGATTCGATCCGAGGCGGGCTTGCCCAGTTCAGAGGGACAGGCCGCCGGTTCGAGGTCCTTTATAATGATGCCGGGATAATGGTAGTCGATGACTACGCTCACCATCCGACTGAGATTAAAGCGACTCTCTCAGGCGCGCGCAAAGCATATCCCGACAAACGAATCACTGCAGTCTTCCAACCGCACCTTTATTCCAGGACGCGCGACTTTTGCGTAGAGTTTGCGGAAGCCCTTTCGCATGCCGACCATGTGATAATTGCATCGATCTACGCGGCACGCGAGCTGCCTATAGAGGGTGTGAGCGCCGAAAACATCGTCAATCAAATGCGCGCAAACGGCTATACAGATGTAAGCTATTCCCCCGATAAAGACACCATCGCAGGCAAACTTGCGAGCACTATTACAAACGGAGATATGGTAATCGTTCTTGGTGCGGGGGATGTACGAACAGTGGGCGAGAGCCTGGCAGAGTATCTTCGTTCAAGGAGTGCGTCATGAGCACTATTGATGATCTGAAGCGCATCGTAACCGGGCGAGTAATCGAAAACGAGCCGATGGCCCCTTACACCACTCTCGGCGTCGGCGGACCGGCGGATTATTTTGTTGAAGCTCCAAATGAAGATGAACTTTCAGACTTAATGCTATACATGTCTGAACATGAGATACCCTGGATGGTGATAGGCGACGGAGCCAACCTGCTGGTTTCGGATAAAGGCATTCGAGGAGTTGTAATTAAGCTCGTTGGTGAGTTTACAAGCATTACAGTCCAGGGCAGACGGATCGTCGCTGGATCAGCGGCACGTATATCGAAAGTCGCCGATATGGCTGCAAAGAATAATCTGAGCGGCCTTGAGGGTGTCGGCACAGTCCCCGGCAGTGTCGGTGGAGCCATCGTGATGAACGCCGGGACTCACCGGGGCTATATAGATGAAGTTACCGAGGGCGTTCGAGCGGTTACTAGCACGGGTGAAAAGATTGCGCTGTCCAGGGACAAGTGCGGCTTTACATATCGAAACAGCCGCTTTCAATATGATAAGTCGCTTATTATCACGTATGCCGTGTTTAAGATGAAACCCGGAGACGGCACAGCAATCGCAGCCAATCTGGAGGCAGTGCGAAAGCACCGTGCCGAGACTCAGCCGCAGGGCAAGAGCGCAGGGTGCTTTTTCAAGAATCCCACGGGTCTTAGCGCCGGTAAATTGATAGATGGCGCGGGCTGCAAAGGCATGCGTGAGGGCGGAGCCGTTGTATCAGAAATCCACTCAAACTTTATCATGAATGCACACAACGCAACCGCTTCCGATTTGTATACGTTAGCGGAAAAGGTCAGAAAGTTAGTCAAAGATATACAAGGAATAGATTTGGAATATGAGGTCAGACGAGTAGGGCAATGGTAGAACGAAAATCAAAGATCAGAGTCGCCGTAATGATGGGCGGGTTATCCTCAGAACGCGGCGTCTCGTTATCCACAGGCAAGCAAATACTTGAGGCGCTCGATGCAAACAAATACGAAACAGTCGGTGTCGACGCCGCTCTTATACCCGGCACCAGGCGGCAGTGCCTGCAGGGCGCATCGACAGAGGTCAAGGCCGTAGCTGATGCCGGAGCAGCGCTTTGTGGCGCCAACAAGTTGACCTCCATGCAGGAGATAGCAAGCGAGAAGTCCGGCCTGCGTCCGGATGTGGTGTTTTTGGCGCTGCACGGCAGGTTCGGAGAAGACGGCACGGTTCAAGGCTTTCTTGATCTGCTGGGCGTTCCATATACCGGCTCTGGTGTGCTTGCCAGCGCTCTCGCTATGGATAAGTCGATGGCTAAGAAGGTGCTCTCCGGAGACGGTGTTCCCGTGCCTCCGTCAGTCGATTTCTGCTGTATTAACGGCAAGTGGGATGAAGCCGGTGTAGCTTCAGAAGTCGAAAAGATGGGTTACCCGGTCATGGTAAAGCCGAGCCGCCAGGGATCGACTATCGGAATGACGAAGGTAATATCGCCGGATGAGTTGAATAATGCAATTAGCCGGGCAGCCGGATATGATACCAGCATAGTCATTGAGAAGTTTATCGAGGGCAGGGAGTTCACAGTCGGTGTGCTGGGCAATGACAAGCCGTTTGCGCTTCCGGTTGTTGAGATAGTCCCGGCCAAGGGCTTCTATGATTACGAGGCCAAATATACTCCGGGCGCCACAGAGGAGATTGTGCCTGCAAAGATCAGCGACGATGCCACTGCAAGAGCGCAGGAACTTGCGCTTATGGCTCATAAGTCTCTTGGATGCCGGGGCGTATCCAGAACCGACATCATCATCGGTGCGGACGGCATGTATGCGCTAGAAGTAAACACGATTCCTGGTATGACGCCCACCAGTCTGCTTCCGCAGGCGGCAGCGGCTGCAGGTATACCGTTTGGCAAGTTGCTTGATATGCTGATCGAGTATGCACTGGAAGATTACGAATAGCAGCAGCGACAAAGATCGCTGACAACTGAGCCGATGTTTCAGGGCGTATCGTCCTCGGCTCTCAGCTATTTTCAGGGAGGGAACTCGAAGGTGAGGAAAACCACAACCAGGACTAGCGCTCGGCGCAGTTCACGTGCGGTAAAGAAATCATCCCGCAATCGAAAAAGACCGAACTACAAGCTGCTGTTTTCCTGCCTGCTTATGTCGGCTATTTTGTCGGGCTCGATCACATATGCTTTCCGAACGCCCAATCTGGGTGTGAAGAGCGTCAGCATAAAGGGTACCAGCCTGTGTGACAAGCACCTGGTCAATAAATATGCCGGTTCGATGAAGGGTCAGAATATTCTCTGCGTCCGAAAAGGACCGGTGCGTTCAGCTATATTGGCGTTGAATGAGGTCGAGTCAGTAAAGATCGGCAGAGCCTTTCCGGATAAGATGTGGGTCCGGGTGACCGAGCGCAAAGCCGATGCTGTGGTAACCGATGGTCAATCCAACTGCCTTATTCAGTGCGATGGTTTGATATTTCACAAGACCGGCGCTCCGGTCAACGGCATTCCGCTCATAGAAATTTCGGATTCTCAAGAGTTGCAGCCGGGCAGGATTGCAAGCTCGGAACAGGTGCGCGGCGCGCTTGAGATTGTTAGATCGGCCAATGAAAAGAAACTGAGGGTCGGCAAAATTTCCATTGACCATGACGGTGATATATGCTTAAATATGGTCAGTGGTTTTTACGTCAAGCTTGGTCAGCCTGATGATATAGCAAGGAAAATGTCACTGCTGCGGCGCGCACTCGAATACCGTCCGTCTATTGCCAGGGAAGCGATATACATAGACCTGAGCTGTCCCAGCGCTCCCGTGTGGAAGCCGAAGGTCGTCGCGCAGAACGCATCATAACAATTAATTAAAATGTCAATCCTAATGTCATCCTATAGGGGCAAAACGTGGGTCTTTCAAGTCACCGCGCTCTGCATAGTCCTCGGTATGCTGCTTGCGCTGTCACTAAAAACACAGCGTCAGGCAGCCAACGAAGGCGTGCCCAACCGTCTGCCTGCTTTGCGTGCGGCATTCAGCGCCACTAAGCAGGAAAATTTGCAACTGCGCAAAGAACTGGCTGATTATAAGCAGCGCAATGAAGACCTGGCAAGACAGCAGGCGGCCGGTCTGACAGGCGCAAAGAGTCTTGAGCGGACCCTGAACGAGTCAAAGATGCTTGCGGGCACGGTTGCCGTGCGCGGTGCGGGGATAGTGGTCACTCTGCATGACAGTCCCAAGCTCGACCCGACCGAGACCCGTGCGGATGTCATAGAGAACTATGTCGTTCATGATACGGACATTCGTGCGATAGTCGATGAGCTCTTTGCTTCAGGGGCGGAGGCTATCTCGATTAACGATCAACGGCTCATCGCTAACTCGTCAGTGAGATGTGTAGGACCTGTTGTGCTTGTCAACTCAGTCCAGGTTGCGCCGCCGTATGTTATAAGGGCAATCGGCAAGCAGAGCGTGCTGGACAAGGCGCTGACATTACCGGGCGGTGTGGCAGATGCGCTGTTTTTGCTTGATATGGTCGAAGTCAGGAAGCAGCAGGACATACTGATCCCGGCGTATGCAGGCAGCACGCGCTTTAACGTAGCGCAGCCGGTCGCTGCTTCAAAAGAAAAAGCAAAAGTTATTCGGAGAGAAAGATGATTTGGCTGCCCGTAGTTGGTTTAGCGTTGGGTTTTATGGTTTATTGGGCGCCGATCAGGGTGCCTTCTGATTTTGCGCCATATTTGTCGCTGGCAACACTCGCCGGGTTGGATTCCGTCTTCGGCGGCATTCGAGCCGGTATAGAGGGCAAGTTTCACGACGACATTTTCATATCAGGTTTCGTCATGAACACACTGCTGGCTGCCGGACTGGCCTATCTTGGTGACCAGATTGGTGTGGACATTTACATGGCAGCGGTTGTTGTTTTGGGATGGAGAGTGTTCCTGAACCTTTCTCTCATCCGCCGCTATTGGCTGACTCAGACCAGTATGAACAGAAAAAAAGAATCTTAACAGGCGATTGGTGATGGGTGTTAGGTGTTGGACGCCCGTTTTTATCACCTGTCACCCAACATCTTTGGGAGAACACATTGAGCCGAAAAGAATTCATCGCGGGTCTGGATATAGGAACCACAAAGACCTGCTGCGTACTGGCCGACGTTGATCTCGACGCTCAGAGCGCCGACATTATCGGCGTTGGTCTGACACCGTCCAGCGGACTGCGCAAGGGTGTTGTAGTCGATCTCGACTCCACCACTGAGGCAATACTCTCCGCCACGGATAAGGCCCAGAAGATGGGTGGCACGGTCTCCATCAAGTCGGTTGTAGTCGGCGTGACCGGCGAGCACATATCATCTCTTAATAGCCGCGGTGTCATTGCGATATCGAGTTCCGACAGAGAGGTTACGCCGTCTGATGTCGAGCGCGTAGTCGATGCGTCCAAGGTCATCGTATTGCCTCCTGAGCGCGAGATAATCCATTCAATTCCGCGCGATTTCACTCTCGACGGCCAGGACGGCGTGAAAGACCCTGTAGGTATGTCCGGCAGCAGGCTCGAAGTCGAGACTCACATCGTCACCGGCTCTACTTCATTTTTGGACAATATAGCCAAATGCGTGCAGCGCGCCGGTCTTGAGATCGATATGACCGTCCTCGAACCTATAGCGACGAGCCATTCTGCGATTATTCCGGCTGAGAAAGACCTTGGTGTAGCTCTGGTCGATATAGGCGGCGGCACAACGGATGTCGCAGTCTTCGTCAACGGCGAAATCTTTTATACAGCGGTGCTTCCGGTCGGCGGCAACCATGTGACCAAAGACATTGCAGTCGGTCTCCGCGCGGCGCAGGAAGAAGCCGAGAAGGCGAAGATCAAATACGGCACGGCGACTGCAAGCATGATCGAGCCTGAAGACTCTTTTGAGATAGTTAGCCTCGGCGAGGAGTCGCCTACGGAACTGCCTCGTGAAATATTGGCCAAGATAATCGAGCCGAGGATGCAGGAAATCTTCCAGATGGTCCGCGAGGAACTGATCAAATCCGGTTATATCGATCTGCTCCCTGCGGGCGCTGTGCTGACCGGCGGCGGCTGCCAGATGCCCGGCACAGTCGAGCTTGCCGAAAATACACTTGGGATGCCTATTAGGCTCGGCCTGCCGCGCAATGTAGGCGGCCTGAGCGATACGGTGCAAAGCCCTATATATACCACCGCTGTTGGTCTGGTTTTATTTGCTGCAAAGCAGCATTCGGACTTGCGTGAGGAAGAAAAAAGCGTTACACTTAAACAGAGCCTGCTTGATATGTTCAGGCTTCGCAAGGCAAGACGTTGAAGCAGTAGACCGCCCGGATGGCGGTTCATAAAATTCATATTTTTATAGGCGAGAGGAGCTGGGGTCCCAATATGAGTAATACTGGCGACAGTTATGCAAAAATCAAAGTGATCGGGGTCGGCGGCGGCGGTATGAACGCTGTTGGCCGAATGATAGATGCCGGCCTTACCGGTGTTGACTTTTTAGCAATGAATACCGACACTCAGGTGCTTGAACTCTCTGCCGCCAAAAGCAAGCTCCAACTCGGCGCAAATCTAACCAGGGGCTTGGGTGCCGGAGGCAATCCTGAGATGGGCCGGGAGTCCGCTGAGGAAAGCAAGCCCGAGATAAGGAGGCTTCTTGAGGGAGCCGACATGGTATTTATAACGGCTGGTATGGGCGGCGGCACGGGGACCGGCGCTGCTCCTGTTATCGCCGAGATGAGCAAGGAGATGGGCGCGCTGACGGTCGCAGTCGTGACCAGACCGTTCGGGTTCGAGGGTCCTCGCCGGGCAAGAGTAGCCGACGGAGGCGTCAAGGGACTTCGAGAGCGGGTTGACACGCTTATAACCATTCCCAATGATCGCCTGCTGGATGTCGTAGACAAGAAAGCTACCCTTACGGATGCGTTCAAAGTCGCTGACGATGTGGTGAGGCAGGGCGTGCAGGGCATATCCGATATTATCACAATTCCGGGTATGATCAACGTGGACTTTGCCGATGTGAAGGCGATCATGCAGGACCAGGGTACGGCTCTTATGGGTATCGGCTTTGGAAGCGGCGAGCAGAAAGCAGCCCATGCAGCTCAGATAGCCTGCGCAAGTCCTCTTCTGGAGACGACAATCGACGGCGCGCGCGGCGTGCTCATCAATATCACCGGCGGACCCGATCTGACTCTTTCCGAGGTCTATGACGCCGCCGACATAGTCTACAAGGCCTGCGATACAGACGATGTCAACATCATCTTCGGCACGGTCATAGACGAGTCTATGCACAATGAGGTTCGCATAACTGTTTTAGCGACGGGATTTGACGGTCAGGAACGCCATCAGATGGCTGAAGCAAAGGCAATGGCCGCTGTCGGCGAGGGTATGCCTCCAACTCCGTCGGCAACTCTTGGTGTGGAGCCAACTCTGCTTCCCGAAGGCGAGCTGGACATTCCCGCATTCCTTCGCAGAAGATAAGACTGCAGTCCAATCAATTACAATGATGGCCCGGGGTTTGAATCCCGGGCCGTTTTGCTGCTAATATGAAGCTGGTGAAGATATAGAGCTAATATTGATGCTGCCTACCTCTTCTGGTAAGAAAGCCGGGGTGGGAGCACTTTACCACTCTGCAGACAGCCGCTTCGAGAAAAGCGAAACATCTGTCATTATTTAATATCCAGTTCGCCTGCTTCCAACTTCACAACAGGCGTTGGTTTGCGTATATACATCGGGGTGAGTGTGATAGCATCATCAATGTGCCCCTCACTCAATCGCTTGTTACCCAGATCGAGCAGAGCCGCGCCTCTTGCGAAGTCTGTCCAGGGTTTGGTCACAACAGCCTCGTTGCCGAACTTGTGCCTTATCTTTTCTGCATTGCGAGTGGCTCCAGTGCCGCAAAAACAGGCTTTCAAGCCTCTTTTCTCAACCCCGAGAAGCACGTCGGATACAGGCGAAACCTCATATTCAGCCAGTCTTACTTCAGCAGTCGAGTCCATCAGCGTCCAGTAGACTTCATTTGCCCGCGCAAAGATCATGGGGCATATTATCTCGACGGCAGTATCCGCCGCGCCCATTGCGATTGCGTCGAGCGTAGGCACGCCTATTATAGGCTTTCCAAGTGTCCATGCCAGCGTTTTAGCGGTCGTTATTCCTATCCTGAGGCCCGTGAACGAACCGGGTCCCAGAGATACGAACACTGCGTCCAAATCTTGAGGCTTATGGCCGGCATCAGAGAGCATCATCTCGATATTGGGCACAAGTCTACGCAGCAGGCTCATTTTGTGGTGAAAATGATATTCAGACAGGAGTTGTGTTTTGCGCCCGAGCGCGAGCGTGCACATATCCTGTGATGAATCGATTGCAACTGTCAGCATTTCTTACTTATCTCCTCGACGATGGCCTGCAGCCTGGGCGAGGTGGTCTCGAAAATCATTTCTCGATCATTATCGCCCTTCATTTTCAGCTCAATATCCAGCCTCTCCGGCGGCAGCATCGATCTCATTCTGTCTGCCCATTCTATGATTGTTATTCCCTCGCTGTAGATATATTCTTCGATACCGAGAGAATCCACCTCAGCTTCACTTTCCAGCCGGTATAGATCGACATGATAGAGAGGGGTTGGGCCTATGTGCTCGTGAATAAGAGTAAAGGTAGGGCTGTGTACATCGTCAGCCAGCCCGAGGCCTCTAGCTATTCCCTTTGTGAAAGTGGTCTTGCCCGCGCCCAAGTCACCGAAAAGCGCCAGGACAGCACCCGGACACAGTATCTTTCCCAATCTTTCGCCGAGAGCCATCGTCTCCTCGGCGCTGTTTGTTTGTATTGTTTTACGCATATTCTCTATTTGCCCGGTCATTCATTCGGCAGGATTAATTTGCTGCCGGACTCGGATATTGGTATCAGATTAAGCCGTTCGTTTGGCGACACATTAGGTTTGTGCAGCGCGCAGATCAGCCTTCCATCAAAATCACGAAAGAGCATACCGTGGCCGCCGTCTGCTTCAAACAATGGCTTCGCCAACTGCTTCCAAGGACCTTGTATTTTTCCGGATTCGGACTGCGCAATTCCCATCGCATACCCGTTTTTTCCAAAGCTCGACCAGATCATCAGCAGAGTGCCATCAGCCGTACGGTATACAAATGGGCCATCAGTGACCATATCCTTGGTGTGGGAATCCGATCCCGAGACACTTTTTGTCCATAGCGCGTCAGATGCCTTAAACAGCAGCACAGGTCTGCCAGCCGCCTCTTTTAGGTCCTCAGTAAGTGGCAGTGCCCATATTTCACCGTCGCTTACCTGAAGCCACTCATGGCAGAAGACGATCCATGGCTTCCCAGCATCATCAACGAAAAACGTGCCGTCAAGGCATTCCCATTCCTGCGGAGTGATCGGCTTGTCGGTCAAAGGCTTGAACGGGCCGAGCGGCTTCTCTGATACCAAAATCTGCGTAGCACGGCAGTGGTTATCAGACTTGAAACTGGCAAACATATAATATTTGCCCTGATACTTATGGACTTCAGGCGCCCAGTAGTCTTTATCTGCCCAGAACTTGCCGTCTGTCCTGAAGATGACAACCGGCCCTGTCCAGTGCTTTAATTCTATGCTGAAGTATGCCCCAATAGTTCGCTCTTCTTTGGTCAGCATGGTGCCATATAGGTAATATCTGCGTTCTTCAGGCACGGGCAACACGAACGGGTCCCTGACTTGAAACTCAGATGATGCGACTGTCTCTTTCACTTCAGAACACACCCCAACATCAAACCAAAAATAAAATACTAAATATAAAATACTAAATATAAAATCAGAAATGGCTCCAGCCATGAGGCATAGGCTGCCTGTCTCCACTTGAGGATACCAGTGCAACCCCGCTTTCGTCAACCACTTCGCCTATCACAGCCGCGCTCGATCCTGCAGATTTGATCGCGTTGATTACCGTATCGGCGTCCATGGATGCGCAGGTGAGGAGCAGTTCATAGTCCTCGCCGCCGCTTGCGGCCAGAGTGCCAGGGTCAGTATCCAACCGAGCAGCCGCAATATGCAGCATTTCAGAGGTGGGGAGCTTTTCGGCAAAGACTTTAGCCCCAATACCGGACGCCTCGCACAGCTTCGCAAGGTCTGATGACAGCCCGTCGCTCAGGTCCATCATTGAGCGGACCACACTCGTCTCGACAGCTGCGCGAGCCTCATATACCCTGGGCTCTGGTTTGAGATGTCTTTCGACCAGAAACTCGCTTATCCGTCTGGCTTCGTCCATGCCATACTTGAGAAGCAACTGCAACCCTGCCAGAGAGTCGCCGAGAGTATTGGTAACGATAATCGAGTCACCAACCTTAGCGCCGCTTCTTCTGGCAGCTTTGTCTTGCTCGACAGTCCCAAGCTGCGTGACGTTGATGACAATCCCGCATTCGCTTCCGACAGTGTCCCCGCCCGCGATCACGCTTCCGAATGCATTGGAGACGTCATACATACCCTCATAGATCTTCTCGACCAGCGCTACATCCACATCCGGCAGACCTATAGAGACGAAAGAGTAAGTAGGATTCCCGCCCATCGCCGCCACATCGCTGATATTGACAGCCACGCTCTTCCAACCCAGCAGATACGCCTCGTTAATATCCATCCGAAAGTGAGTCTTTTCGACCAGCAGATCAGTTGTGACGATCATATACGACTCGCCGCATCGAATTAACGCCGCGTCGTCACCTATTGCCAGAGCGAGGTTGGCATCGGTCACCGCGCCGAATTTGTCTCTTATTAAATTAATAAGGGCGGCCTCGCCGCCCAGTTGAGATATTTTCATCAGCGGTCAGTAAAATTATCCTGTCGTGGAGTCATTTCGAGCCCCCAGTGGGGGTTGCCCACTTGTTTCGATTAGAAAAACGTTTGGATGCGAACCCTTTGTTTGTCGTCAGCACATAGACGTTTTCTTAGGAGCGTAGCGAGAAATCTGCTGTTGAAACGCTTGAAAAGCAGATTCCTCACATTCGTTCGGAATGACATTGTGTGTAATTGGCAAAATTGAAAAAATGAGCATCTGCAGCATCAAGAAACTGTCTCGGTGTCCATTCGCTAACAGTCGATTCAGGATCAACAGTTGCAGCCGTAACTGCAAGAACAAGATATGGCTCAAGCGGCAGATGATCGTGCACCTTAATCGGATGCACGCCATCATATGCAGCCAGGCCGTCTTCTATTATACGATGCCCATCGAAATATAGACGTGCACCCGGCGTATATGGTGTATCCTCTTCCGTGAATATCCTGCCGACTTTTCTTGACGCCACCACATTCTCGGGCCCGATATAACCCGGCACACCGAGCATAACGTACTCAGCATAGTCACTCGGTTCTCCAAGTTCCATCATTCCGAGTGCGAGCACATTCCCACCTTCTCTGTTCAATCGTGCCAGCGACCGCAGCTCGCCGCATTTCTTAATGCTTTCCCAAGCCTGCAGATCGGTTGAATGCACAAGCCATCTTGATTCTTCGTGTGTGATGAAGCTTCCCTCAGGATGTTCAGCCAAGACGCGCTCGACGAGAGAATCTACGTCAATATTATCCGGGCAAGCCATAATCACTTGCCTGCCGTGCTGAGGTTCGTAGCGCAGAAAATCCGCAAGCCTGGCCTCTATTCTATCCACATTTGGTCCGAACCGCATATGAAAAAGGCCGCTCTTGGCCTTGCCATGCACAAACTCTCGGTCGAGGTCATTTTCGATCTGAAAGCAGCTCCAGCCATTGTAGCTGCCGTCTTGTGAGAATGGGTTGGGAGAGTCTGCAGTCCAGCCTGATGGTGCAATGTGGTAGGTTAGCTTCATCGAACTATTCCTGGGGTTTATCCCGTGATTTTATCAATAGCATCCTGAGTAATAGGCTCAAAAGCCTTCTGCCCAGTGACCTCTTCAAACGCCTTGCACGCAGGGCAGACTTTACGGTCTACGAGCTTTACGAATAGATATGCAAGCCCTCGCTGGTTCTTGCGTCCACTCCTGCAGATCGGACACTCCAGGCACATCTTTGCTTTTGCTTTGAGTTCATCATTAGTCATGCTTATTGCTCCATAGCTCAGCTTATAGATCATGTCATTCCGAGGAACGAGGAATCTGCTATAAACCGCTGAGACGCTGAATAACTGAATCGCTGAAACCTTGCGCCATCGTAATCTTCAGCGTTTCTGACGGTCGTCCCCACCGCTATGCTGCGGAAATGCCGCTGACTCGCAGCCTTATAAATCAAACATAACATCAATTCCCGCAGCTTCACCAACCTTATAACGCATTGCAAGCTTCGGGAACTCACGCTACATATAAATTGTG
Source organism: Armatimonadota bacterium (assembly GCA_039679645.1). NCBI lineage: Bacteria > Bacillati > Armatimonadota > Armatimonadota bacterium. The sequence goes on along the minus strand of JBDKUO010000014.1, from coordinate 19,181 downwards.
TTGGTATGCATCAGCGTTGTTCCCGAAGCATAACAGTCAATACTCAATATAAAATCCCAAATCTAAGATTTCTTCAAGTATTCCTCTACGACCTTCATCGCGCACAACTCGCCGCACATAGAGCAGACGTCTTCCGATCCGCCGGAGCGCTGGTCACGCAGTTCCTTCGCGCGCACCGGGTCGATTGCAAGCTCTATCTGCTTGTTCCAGTCACGAGCCTTGCGCGCCTTACTCATCGCAAGATCCCACTCCTTAGCGCCTGGTATGCCCTTAACCAAATCCGCAGCATGTCCTGCGATTCGAGAGGCTATAACGCCGTCCTTCACATCCTTCGCAGTCGGCAAGCCCAGGTGTTCGGATGGAGTGACGTAGCAAAGGAAATCTGCGCCGTTTGTTGCCGCGATAGCTCCGCCAATTGCCGATGTTATGTGATCATAACCCGGTGCAATGTCGGTTACCAGAGGACCAAGCACATAAAACGGTGCGCCTTCGCAAAGCCGCTTCTGAATGGCCATATTCGCAGCAATCTGATCCAGCGGCACATGCCCCGGCCCCTCGACCATAGTCTGGACGCCGGCCTCCCTGGCGCGCTTGACCAGCTCACCCAGGATAATAAGCTCCTGAATCTGCGCTCTGTCCGTTGCGTCGGCGGTGCATCCCGGCCTGAACCCGTCTCCCAAGCTGAGGGTAATGTCGTAGTCCCGCGCAATCGCAAGCAGATCGTCATATCTCTCATATAGCGGGTTTTCTTTGTCGTTCGCGATGATCCACTTTACCAAAAATGCCCCGCCGCGGCTCACGACATCCGTCACACGCCCCTGATCGCGCAGCCTTTTTATAGACTCTTTTGTGATCCCGCAGTGGACTGTCATAAAGTCCACACCCTGCTTTGCCTGCCGCTCTATTACATCAAGCAGATCGTCCCCTGTGATACGAGTTATGGCTCCGCGCTCTTTCGCGATATTGACAGCCGCCTCATAGATAGGGACCGTCCCAACCGGAACAGGACATTTGTCCAGTATAACTTTGCGGATGCCGGTCAGGTCTCCGCCTGTGGAGAGGTCCATCACAGCATCAGCCCCTGCTTCTATCGCCACGTTGAGCTTGATCAGTTCATCCTTAAGGTCAGGATACGCTGCGGATGTTCCGATATTGGCGTTCACTTTGGTCCTTAGGCCCAGCCCTACGCCCCTTGGTGACGCAAAATCACGTCTTGCATTCTTTGGAATACAAATTTTCCCCTCCGCGATGCGCCGAACAAGCAAGTCTATATTAATCCGCTCATCCCTTGCCACCAGTTCCATCTCAGGGGTTATCTTGCCCTTTCGGGCTGCTTCCAATTGTGTCAATATTCTACCTCAACTGAAGCAACAGATCACGGGCAACAGGTAACAGAAAGAGGTTAGCTCGGTCTGTTGCCTGTTCCCTATTACCTGTTACCTTGCATCTTTACCATCCTACAAATTTTGTAAATTCTTTAGCTAAGTCAGATGTTGCAGCGACCATATCGTCCGCGCAGACGACAGCCGACACTACTGCCGCGCATGCCGCCCCATTTGCCGCAACCGAACCGATATTTTCGAGAGATATCCCGCCAATTGCGATCACCGGGATCGATACTTCATGACAAACTTTTCGGAGCGTCTCAAGGCCTGAAACGGGTCCAGCGTCGAGCTTGGTTGTAGTCGTAAAGATCGGACCGAACCCTACGTAATCCGCGCCGTCTTCCTGCGCCTGTTTCGCCTGTTCAATGCTGTCCGCCGATACGCCGATGATCACTTTTTCGCCAAGCAGTCCCCGCGCAATATCCACCGGCAGATCATTCTGGCCGATGTTCACGCCGTCTGCACCTACCGCCGCGGCGACATCGAGCCTGTCGTTGACGAAAAACATCACGCCTGCCGCCTCCGTGATATCTCTGACCTCAAGCGCGGCTTCATAAAACTCACGGTCCGAGGCGTGCTTATCCCTGATCTGAATAAATCTGGCTCCACCTTCGACTGCTGCCCGGGCGATCTGTGCATGCGTGCGTCCGGGTTGGAGCTGCGAATCTGTTATAACGTAGAGTCCTGATAATTGTCCAACCAATACTAAGTCCTCAAAAACACGAAAAGCCGCCAATCCCGGGAGACGGGACTCGCGGCTGCAAAGGTTCCATCTCCGCTTCCCTTCGTCGGCATTACCCGATCTCAGGTTCCAAGGGTTAGCCCATATGAGCTTCTCAGCCTCAAAAATTAAGGCACCCCCAGCGGCTCTCCGCTCTAGCGGTCAAATCAAGTTTACCACTCGATAAATGCCCTGTCAAACCATTTGACACATCCGCATGCCCGGGCTAGCATGATTACGGAGCAAATGAAATGAGAGTAACGTTTCTGGGCACAGGTACTTCGCACGGAGTCCCCATGATCGGCTGTGATTGCCCCGTCTGCACGTCGGCTAATCCGCATAATAAGCGGACTCGCTCGTCCGTGTTTGTGGAGTCCGATGGAGTCAATATTCTGATCGACACAGGTCCCGACATGCGTGCGCAGGTTTTGAGAGAGAACATCCGCCGTGTAGATGCGGTTCTCCTCACTCACGCTCATGCAGATCACATCTTCGGTCTGGATGACATACGCCGCTTCAATGATATCTCAGGCAAACCCATGCCCTGCTTTGGCTCAGGCAGGACGCTGGAGTGTGTGCGCAGAGCCTTTCAATATGTGTTTGTGCCGACCCAAATTGGCGGCGGCAAACCTCAACTCGATCTGGTCGAACTCGACGGTCCTTTTGACGATATGGGGGTAGGCGTAACGCCCGTTCCGATCTTTCACGGTGAGTTGTCGATTTACGGCTATCGAATAGGTGACTTCGGCTACATAACAGACTGCAGCCGCATCCCCGCATCCTCGGAAGAACTGCTGAGAGGTCTGGATACGCTCGTGCTGGGCGTTATCCGTCATGAGCCGCACGAGACACATTTTTGCGTAAGCGAAGCGCTCTCCATTATATGCAAACTCAAACCCCGCCGGGCATTTTTCACTCACATAGCTCATCGTCTGGAGCACGACCAAACCAACCGTGCACTCCCACCCGATGTGCAGTTAGCCTATGACGGGCTGAAGATAGAAATCTAACTTCTTACCTCTTACTTCTGATTTGCAGGAGTCCGAGGTTTGATTCTATAATATGTCCAGAGATGACAGGCAAAGATTGCCGCACACGGAAATATATGTCCATTGATTGATTTGGGCAGGCGGCTTGGAGGAAATATGGAAGATTCAGTTGACTGCAGGCAGTTTTGCGAGAAGGTTCTCAGTCAGGCAAAGAAGCTGGGAGCGGACTATGCCGATATGCGCATTGTCCGTCGTGACAATGAGTCGATAAGCCTGAGAACAGGCAAAGTTGAAGGCTTAAACCAGTCATCGAGCTACGGGTTCAATGTGCGGGTTCTGCTCGATGGAGCGTGGGGATTTGCATCCAGTCCCATCGTGACCGATGAGGCAGGCGGAAGGATCGCTGAAGAAGCGGTGCGTATCGCTCGTGCGTCTGCGCGGGTGAAGATAAAAGATGTAAAGCTTGCGCCCGTGGAGGTTCACGAAGGATCGTTTAAGACCGATTGGAAGATTAACCCGTTTGACGTTTCGCTTGATGAGAAGATAGCTTACCTTAAGGATGCCGATGAGGTTCTCAGGCAGGATCCCAAGGTTAAGGTAACTGATAGTTTTATGGAGTTTTTTAAGTTCGATCAGGTCTTCGCGAGCACTGAAGGCGCATATATTGAGCAGACAAGGATCGAGAGCGGCGCGGGAATCTCCGCTACGGCGATAGAGAACTCCGAAGTACAGACCAGGTCTTATCCGGGCGCATTCGGAGGCGATTACGCCGCAGAGGGCTATGAGTTCGTGCAGTCGCTTGAAATGCTCGAACATGCCCAGGAAGTAAGAAGTGAGGCTGTGGCGCTGCTCGATGCTCCTGTATGCCCCGCAGGACCTAAGTCGTTGATACTTCAGGGTTCGATCCTTGCGCTCCAGGTGCATGAATCATGCGGCCACCCGGTGGAGCTTGATCGTGTATTCGGAATGGAATCGTCATTTGCCGGAACAAGCTTTCTTACACCTGAAAAGCTCAATTGCTTCCGCTATGGTTCCGATCTGGTCAATATGACCGCCGATGCTACAATACCCGGCGGTCTCGGTTCTTTCAGCTTTGACGACGAGGGAGTTCCGGGCCAGTGTTTCAATGTAGTTGAGGACGGTATCTTCAAAGGATATCTTAGTTCCAGAGAGACTGCTATCCAGCTCGGTCAGCGAAGCACAGGCGCTATGCGCTCAGTCAATTGGAACTATATGCCCATCATCAGGATGACGAATGTCAGTCTGATGCCGGGTGACTGGTCTTTCGATGAACTGATAGCCGACACTCCCGACGGCATCTACGCCGCCGACGTCAAGAGCTGGAGCATCGACGACAAGCGCCTGAACTTCCTGTTCGGCACTGAGATCGCGTGGGAGATCAAGGACGGCTCGCTCGGGCGGATCCTCAAGAACCCGATATATTCTGGTATGACCCCGGAGTTCTGGGGCTCGTGTGATGCGATCTGCGGCCAGGACGACTGGCATCTGTATGGAGTGCCCAATTGCGGTAAGGGCGAACCTGCGCAGCTCGCTCATGTTGGAAATGGAGCTGCTCCGTCAAGGTTTACCGACGTAAGAATGGGAGGTGCGAAATGAAATTACTTGGTCAGGATAAATTAAGATCGTTGATGCAGATCGCATTGAGCCATTCTAGCGCGGACCAGACAGAGGTCAGCATCCGCACAGGAACGTCAGCTCTGACTCGTTTTGCAAACTCCACGATCCACCAGAATATGGGCTTTGAGAATGTCGGCATCGGGGTACGCGCGGTCTTCGGCAAGAAGGTAGCCTCCTGCAGCGGAAATGATATCAGCGAGCAGGGGATTCGTGACCTTGTGGATAAAGCCATCGCAATGGTTCATCATCAGGACGAGAACCCTGATTTTGTCTCTCTTCCCGAGCCTGTGGAACGTATTCCCGAGGTCGAGTCATACTTCCGGAGCACTGCAGATATGACGCCCGAGGATAGAGCTAATGCTGTTCGTCAGATTGTAATCGAATCCGACCGCATTGGTGGGACTGCAGCCGGTTCATACAATGTGAGCGCATCTGAGCACGGCGTTATGAACAGCCTTGGTGTCGATTCATATTATCAAGGCACTGATGCGCGGCTCACGTGTGTTGTGACCGGTCCCGACGGCGGTTTCGGTTATGCACAGGGTCATTTCATGGACAGTTCAAAGATTCAACCGGGAGCGATAGGTGCAGAAGCTTCAGCGAGAGCCTACGAGAGTCGTAATCCGGTGGATGTTCCTCCGGGCGATTATGAGTGTATTATGCTGCCTTACGCGGTCTGCGATATGCTTTATGATTTTCGTTATGCAGGCATGGGCGCTATGTCATATCAGGAAGGCCATTCCTTCATGTGTGGCAAGATGGGTCAAAAGATTGTCAGCGACAAAATAAGCATTTGGGATGATGGTCGTGATCCGCGAACAATAGCAGCGCCGTTTGATAGCGAAGGCGTTGCAAAGCAGCATGTAGACATCATCAGAAACGGTGTGGCAAGCGGAGTGCTCTACGGTTCATATACAGCTCATCGCGAAGGCAAGAAGTCGACAGGTCATTCCGGCGGTATCAATCTGATAATGGGTCCTGGTGATGCAACCATTCCTGAGATGATCGCATCCACCAAACGCGGAATCATGATGACGCGCTTCCACTATGCAAATATAACCCATCTGATGACTGCTGCCGTTTCGGGTATGACACGTGATGGTACATTTTTGATTGAGGACGGCAAGATAGTCGCGCCGGTCAAAAATTTGAGGTTCAATCAGAGTATTGTCGAGGCTCTGGCCAAAGTCGAGATGGTGGGCAAAGACCTCATCCTCGACGACGGTATTCTTGCTCCGGCAATCAAGACGGGCAAGTTCACGTTCCTCAGCGGGACTGCGTTCTAAAACAATGTTGCGAGTTCCGAGTTGTGCGTTATGAGTTACTGCCATGATGGTCGGGGGTATACCTGCCTCCGACCCGTCTATAATACGTGTTGACACGTGTTGACTTTGTGGTATAATCCATATGTAGAATGAGGAAGCCGGACAATGAAATTGATGACTCCAAGGCAAGTCATCAGGCTGCTGAAGAAGAATGGGTGGCACGAAATCCCGGCTGTTGGAGGTCACAGACAGTTCGAGCACTCCAATTATCCGAACAAGATTACCGTGCCTTTCCATAACAACGACTTGAAACCTAAGACATTGGCAAGCATTCTCAAACAAGCAGGGCTGCTGGATTAACAATATCCAGCTTGTCTGCATGGAGAGCACGCTGTGAAAAGAAATGATCACTATGTTTATCCGGCTGTTTTCGATTATTCGGATGACGGCATTACGATTACTTTTCCCGATCTGCCCGGCTGTATATCAGAAGCTGATACGGATTTTGACGCAATGCGAATGGCGCGGGATGCATTGGGATCCAGACTCTATGCCGATTTGCAGGATGGCACCCCGATACCCGAACCAACAAAACTTATGGATGTCGAGCTTGGATCAGATCAGCGTGCGGTTCTGATAGATGTGGATATGGAGCTGATACGCAGGCGGATTAAGCCTGTATATGTCAAGAAGACACTTACCATACCGGAATGGCTGAACAAGAAAGCGTCTGAAAAAGGAATTAACTTTTCCCAACTCCTCCAGGAAGCGTTGAGAGAAAAGCTGGGAACTCCTTAATCTGGACTACCGACAGCAGGGGAGGCTCGGATGGAAAAGATAGACCTTCAGGGGCAGCCTTTAGACCTCGATCTGACAATGACCTGCGGGCAGGCATTTCGATGGCGCAAACGCGGTGGCGTTTGGGCAGGTGTAGTCAGAGATAAGCTGGTCGAGCTTGAGGTGAAGGATGGTTGTTTGCTATGGAGGACTCATCCGCATTCCGACAAGCCTCTGGTTGAGGACTATCTCCGCCTCAATGATGATGTAAACGCCATCTATGCTGCTTTGGGCAAGTCGGACCCTCATCTGGCTGAACTTACGAATAAGTTCCGGGGTCTACGTCTCTTTCGTCAGGACCCGACAGAGGCTCTTTTCTCATTTGTCTGTTCTGCCGCCAATAACATCCCGAGGATTATGAACGCCGTGGAGACTCTTGCAGTTACATACGGCGATCTGGTCTGCGAAGTCGGAGGCTCGTGCTATTATGCGTTTCCGACCCCTGAGACGATTGCAAATGCTGATCCAGCAGTGCTTCATAATAACAAAGCTCTCGGCTTCAGAGGTCGCCTTGTCAGGAATGTGGCTCTGGAGATAATCAAGCGGGGTGACGGCTGGCTCTCCTCACTTCGAGATATGCATTATCCCGATGACAAGCGTGCTTTGCTGGATCTGCCAGGGGTAGGCCCAAAGATAGCTGATTGTGTCTGCCTGTTTTCTTTGGATAAGGACGAGGCTGTGCCTGTCGATACGCACGTTCGTCAACTTGCCCACAAGCTGTTTCTGCCCGAGTTGAAGGCCAAGACCATCACAGATAATGTGTACAAATGCATATCCTGCACATTCGGCAGCCGATACGGCAAATATGCAGGCTGGGCGCAGCAGTTTTTATTCTACGAAGACCTGACCAAATAACCGCCAAATACTCAATACTCAATACTAAGTAATAATTCTCATGAACTCAACCCTACCAAAATTGCCCCTAGAACTATCAGCAATATTCCCACGGCACGCACTATACCAAGCTTCTCTTTCATAACAAAAGCCGCATATGCGCTGGCGATGAGGTAGCTCAGAGCCGTAAGTGGGTTTGCCACACTGACGTCTATCCATCCGAGCGCCGCCACGTATGACCCGAAGTAAATCGCCATTGATACTACTCCAAGGATCACCAGAGGCCGCGAAAAGACGAGTTTGGCTACTTTCGGCAAGTCCTTGATGTGGCGGATGCTTACAGCGCCATTTTCCTGCATGCCTTTACTCATAAGGATGTCGCCGATTGCGCCGAACAGTATTGCCAGCCCGAGAGCAATTCCAACTCTAAGCATTTAAGTCCTCACCACAAGCGCAATTCCCGTTGCCACAAGCAGGCTCCCCGCCCAGCGCATAGGCGAGACATCCTCGCCAAGCAGGAAAAACGCCAAGATTGTTACAAGCACATAGTCAGCAGCAGTCAGCGGCAGCACATAACTGAGTTCTTCCCACGAGAGTGATGTAAGATAGAGTATAAAAAACAGCACCAGCAGCAGCACTCCGATCCATACAAACGGATTGGTAGCCGCGCAGACAAAATGACTGTATATGCAAGCATGTTTTGTCGCCTCCACAGCGCGCATTCCGTAGCGAATGGATATATCTCCGAATGCTCCGAATATAACAGCGAAGAACATCGCGATGAGCACCTTTATTTTGTTTCTGCTGAGCCTTGATATACGCATCTTATCTCTTTGTGGCGCGGCTTTCTCTAGAGTTTTTTGATCCAACTCATATCCTCCAGAACGGACTTAGCCGCCTCAAATGTGTTTGTGTTGAAAAGACGCGCAGCAGCCTTGCCCGGACAGCCATGAAAAAGACTGCATTTGGCGTCGAAAATAGCCATGCCGACTTCATGGAGCACGCTTGCATCTCTGTAACAGTCGATCATGCACCGCGTGCAGCCGTCACGTACAAGTTTTGATGAATCAAAGTCGAATATCGAGCACATACGCTCCGGCCATGCGTGACACCGATACATATCCAGGTTCCAGTCCAGATAGAAATATTTCAATCCTGCAAGGCAAGGAAAGCGTTGCTTTTCACCTCTGATAAACCTCTGCATTTCTCTTAGCGAGGCAGTCGGGTTCACCACTCGAAATCTCCGCTTCATCTTAATTACGTTCTCGAATGCGTCCACAAGCTCATCGTCCGTATAATCTAACAGATCGGAGTCCGAGTAGCTGCGAAAGCTCGATCCAAGACTTTTTAGCGGATATGAGAATGTCACCTGGCGAAAGTTGAGCGATTCCAGAAAGTCAGGCAGCCTGGAGAGGTCTCCGAGCAATTTGCTCAGCGTCACCGATGCAGTGGTCTCTACGCCTGCATCATGCAAAATGATATTTGCATATGCGATTCGAGAGCAGAGCCCATCAATGCCTCTATTTTGTTCATGCGCTTCGACAGACGGCGCGTCCACCGATATGATCGCACTGTCCAGACCCGCTTCGACATATTCACTTATCCTGTCCCCCGATAGCACCGAGCCATTGGTGCAGATGATTGTTTTCATACCATGTGATTTCGCGTGCGTGATCATATCGGCAAGGCTGGGGTGGATTGTAGGCTCACCGCCAATGTAGGCGATATATCTTATGCCGTTTCGAGCCAATATATTTTGCGCCGCCACGGCGTTTTCCAGCGAGACATATGTGCGTTTCATGCTCATATCGACTCTGAAGTTGCAGAATTTGCATGCCGCGTTGCAGGCATCCGTAATTGCGAACTGGCAGAATCCCGGTCCGCCGTTTTTCATTACCTGTTTGAATGTAGACTCGTTTTTTTGCGCACTGTTGCGATGCTGTTTCAGGAACCCAAGAAACTCTTTTCCCTCGCGCAGTCTTCTCTTTCTGACCTCACTGTCTTTAGCCATCTGCAGCGCTATTCGAGCCATCACCTTCGGCCTGAAATAAAACCGCTTGTAGAGCCGGTCAACGCCTTCACTGATTTCATCGGCTGATATGTTTTCATAATGCATCGGGCAGACCTGCGTCCCGTCCTGCGAAACCAGCTCAGAAGGCGCAAGCCAGCCATTGGATACCGCTTGATCGTAAAACTCTGTACCGGGGTAGGGTGCCGCAATAGAGACCTGTATTGTGTCGGGGCCAAGCTCGCATGCATAGCGAATAGTCTGCTCGATTGTCTGCTTCGTCTCACCCGGCAGTCCCAGACAAAACGTTCCGTGAATAGCGATATCAAGGGACTTGCAGTCTTTAGTGAACCTGCGAGCCATGTCGGTGCTTATTCCCTTGCGAACGTTTTTGAGAATATCATCGCTGCCTGATTCATACCCCACCATCAGCAGCCGCAACCCGGATTCCTTAAGCGCTTTTAGTGTATCGTAAGGCACATTAGCTCGGCTGCTTGTCGACCACATGATCCCAAGCGAACCGAGCAGCTTTGCAGTCTCTTCCGCTCTCCCGGTATTGGCGGTAAAAGTGTCATCGTCTATGAAAAACTCCTTTACCTGCGGAAACATGTCTTTTGCTCTGGCCAGTTCCTTACACACTGATCGTGGACTGCGAACCCGATATTCATGGCCCGATATAGTCTGCGGCCACAGACAATAAGTGCATCGCCCGGGGCAGCCTCTGCCCGTGTATATCGATAGATATGGGTGCATCAGATACCCGATATAGTAGTTTTCTACAGTAAGGTCGCGCTTGTAGATATCTATAACGGAGGGCAGCGCGTCCAGATCTCTAATAAGCTCTGAATCACTGTTATGGCGGATATCGGTCCCATCTCGCCAACTGATCCCATTTATCGCCCTGAGCGGCTGTCCTTGCGATATCTGCTGGACAGCAATCTCGAACTCGCGCCTGACCACGAAGTCAACCGCCTTAGCCGAGCTCAAAGATTCCTCAGCCAGCACACTTACATGCGGGCCAACAAACCCAATCACAGCATCGGGGTAGCATTGCTTTATTTTATCAGCCAGACGAGAGTCATTGGCAAATGACGGTGTGCTTGTGTAGATAATAATAAGGTCATAGTCAGCGCAAATATTCAGGACCTGCTCGACAGTCAAATCATCCGCCGGCGCATCAATAACTCTTCCGTATTCGACAAGCGCAGCCGCCTGAGCGAGCCATGTGGGATACCAGAATGATTTTATTTCTCTTTTTGCCTGATATCTTGAACCGGCGCCGCCGTCGAAACCTTGAAAAGATGGAGGATTGAGAAAGAGTGTTTTCATACTGCTTCATATTTGCCCCTCGCAGATCGGCTCTAAACAGGTAGGTAGTTGACATATGCTCGGAGGTGTTTAGTTTGAAATCGAGTTTAGATTAATTCAAATCTCGAAGGATTTTGCTGCTGCGGGGTATAAGGAAATAGTGCTCGGCAAGTGATCATCCGAGCCGTCAGTGATTTTGGCCGATTTGGAGGCTCTGGATGCATAAGGGCGATTTGACTGGTCGCATAATAGGTATGCTTGTTTTTCTTGCCGGGGTGGCTATACTGGTTTTTGTGTTTATTGCGGCATATCGGTATTTCAACTCAAATGCTATAATTCTCAAACCTACAGTGCCTGTCTCAGCGACGCAGACCACCACCAACCGCTTGGGGGAGTCAGTAGTATTGCTTATGGGCAGGATCTGCCTGCTTATCGTAATGGCCATAGCGGGCTCTCAGGTTGCAAGCAGAGGCATTCAACTGTATTTTGCAGCTACAGGTTGTAGAATGTTGCCTGCGCCTGAAGTTCCCCCCGAAGCAGTTTAATGACCCTTCAACCAGTGAGGGGACGCTGATCAAAGGGCCGCATTTTTTTGTTTGTGGTGGACGTGGAGTCCACATTTACTTATTACCCCTCAATGCCTTGCGACTTTGCCTGAATGTTGATTCAGTCGAACAGGCCCAATGTCTGTTGTCCTGCAGCCTCCGCTTGCTTCTTTGCTGATGGTTTGGGGAACAGCACATCAAAGTCTTCACCAAATGCTTCCCTGAGGCGGCTTGCGAACTTATAGAGTTTTTCCAGCAAATATTGCCTGTCCTCGTCGCCCGAGTAGTCACCCGCAAGCCCGATTGAGCCGTCATTTTTCTGGTAAATACTCACGTATTGTCCGACCTTTGTCCCCTTTGCGGCTTGTGCGATCCGCCTCTTGCCGGTGGAGTGGAAAGTCTTCTCAGTGATCCTCTCGCGCCGGGCGAATTTATCTATTCCCAGTTGACCATTGTTGATCTGTTCGGAGAGCGATTTGTAGAGTTCGCCCGCTTTTTCTTTCTCACCGCGCAGCAGATATTCAGCAGCGCTTGATATGAAGTCCAATCCAAACGGCTCATCCGCGCGCGACCTCAGCGCCGAACCTCTGAACGTCTTCCTGCCGTCATAAGACTCCAGCACATAGTTTTTGATCTTGACTGAAATCATGGCTTTATAGCGCCCGTCGTGCGCCAACCTTATGCCTACAGGCAGCGCCGAGCCTATACGTTCTATATAGTCAATCTCTTTTTCTTCGGAATCGATCTCGCCGGGCGGGCTGAAATAGACTCCATCGGTGTCCACTTCCACCACCAAGCTTCCAGCTTTTTCCAGTTCTTCTACTATCTGCTTGACCAGCCTCTGGCCTGTAGTTGTGACTTTCGCCGCGGCCTCATAGTCGTTGAAGTTGAAAGGTCCGGCCAGGTAGCCGTAGAATGAATTGATCAGGATTTTGAACGCGCTCTGCAGTCCATCCCAGTATTCATGCTCACGGCCTTGAGTTTCTTTGGCCTTTCGCTTTGCGGCCAGTCTCCTCTGCACCAGGTTCGCGAGAGCGGGCAGAAATATATCGAGCGTGTCGTTTTTCGGCTTGATCTTATGTGTGAGCATAATGCTCGGGTACAGGCTCTCCACGTCGCACTTTACGATTCGCTCAATTACGCCTGTCGTGCGCACCTCGGTATAACCGCCCGGCAGCGTTTTTTGTTCAGTCTGCTCCGGGATCGCACGGCCTTTGCTGAGGTAATGGCGAATGAAGATCGAATTGATCTTTTCGCCGGTGCCGGATGTTGCGGCGTGGCCATATGTGTCCGGCACCATCTGAGTCAGATAAAACTCATATGGGCAGACTATACCCGCCAGCAGATCGGTCTCCCTGACATCCTGCAGCGTGTATTTCTTCACTCGTTCAGGATTATCCAGCCATTCCTGCGCTATCCGGTCGTGAGGGATAATCTCTCTGTCATCTTCCGCAATGCCGAGAGCCTTCGCAGCGGCCTTGAGCGAATAACTTGACAGACTCGCGCGGGATACGTCCCACCTCTGCACGGCCAGAAGTGTATCGATTATGTGCCTGCCATGGATATGAGCCGGTGTGAACGGTCTGGAGTAGTAGCCTATCGCGCACTGCTGCTTTTGGCTGAAGGTGACCTCAGTGCCGTCGCGTCCGAATGCCAGCCTGACGCCTCTATACTTTGCGCGAGCCGCAAGGTAAGCAAGATCGAAGTCGTATATATTGTGGCCCTCTATTATGTCCGGGTCGCGTTCACGCACACATGAGACCGTATCTCTCAATATTTGCGTTTCATCTCCGGTAATCAGGGTCTCGAAGCCTCGGTTGTCCCGGATCGAGATCATGAATATCTCATTCTCAGGTTTGTCCGGTGTCAGAGCAAGCGTCTCTATGTCGAGCTGTATTCGCACGGCATCATCAAATGCCATACCCTTAAAGAGCGTCTGGCCGGTCCTGGTCAAATACTGCTTTGCGGAGTTGGGAATGGCGATGTGCAGAGCGTGTGCGTCACGCAGCCAATATCGTGCGGCATTATATGCGCTGCTGCTGTCGAACTCGGCGAGGAATCTATAGCCGTTGCCCTCAAGCTCGGTCCACTGCGCGTCTGCTACCTGATGCTTTTCGGTCGTGAGGATCCAGCGTTTGAACGGCGCTTCCTGGGTGACCATCGCGCCTTCCACGCGTCGATATATGACGGCGGTCTCCACTCCGACCTCCACTGCGACTATTCCTTCTGTCGGATCACTGCCGAAAAGGATTTTTTCAACGTTTTCCATAACTCAAATATTATACCATCAGCAACACACATCCGAGCATCCTGGGGCGCGTGTCACAGACCTGTAGGGGTGAAGCATTTGCCAATCAAGTTTGGTTAGCTTCTAAAATCTTGTCGCAAATGTTTCACCCGTGGTAAATGGGTTCGGGCGAAGCATTTGCGTTTGAGATTACAATGCAAAATGGCATTAGTGGGCAAATGCTGTCGCTCATACAATGTGGAGAATTACTTTAGCTGTATTGAAGGATGCTCGGTAATGCGGTGTTTGTTGTGTCCAAGTATTGTTGAATAGTGGGGTTTTGATACAGGCAATGAATAGCAGACCAATCAACCTGGGGATAGTCGGCATCGGACGGGCGACACAATCGATGCATTTGAAAGAGCTTGAGGGCAGGGAATCCAAGTTCAGGATTGCCGCAGCATGCGACATAATTCAGGAGCGGCGTAACATGATGGCCGAGCGTTACGGCTGCTCCGCTTACGAGCGCGTAGAGGACCTCATAGCCGATCCCAAGGTTGAGATGGTGGACATAGCAACTCGCTCTCTTGATCACTTTGCGCATGCAAAGCTGGCTTTGGAAGCCGGCAAATATGTGTTTCTCGAAAAGCCCATGTGTACTACTTATAAAGACGCACTTGCTCTGGCCAAGATAGCCGAATCGACAGGAAACAGGCTCTATATTCGCCACAACAGACGTTTCGAGCCTGCATTTACGCATATTCGAGAGATCATTGCATCGGGAATTCTTGGAGACGTATATCAGATCAAGCTGCAGCGCGCGCAGTATATACGCCGCGGCGATTGGCAGACAATCATCGAGTGCGGTGGGGGGATGCTGCTTAACTGGGGCCCTCACATCATTGACCATGCCCTGCGCCTGCTGGAATCTCCTGTTAAGTCGATGTTCAGTGATCTCAAGAGCATTGCAACCATCGGCAATGCGGAGGACCATATCAAGATTGTGTTTATGGGTGAGAACGGTCGGATGGTGGATATGGAGATATGCTTCGGCGCCGCTTTAGGCCAGGATGTGTATATGGTATGGGGCACGCGCGGGGCTCTTTCAAGTGATGAAGAGACTATAAAACTGCGTTATATAGACGCTAACCAGGAGCTTTCAAACAAGTCCGCGAACCCCGGCACTCCGGATATAGGCGATTACTGTCTGCCCGAAAAGCTCGAATGGGTAGAGCAGACTATTCCCGTCGAGCCGCAGCTCAAGGTCGATATGACTTCAATCTGGGACTACCTATACTCCTCCGTCCGCGAAGGCGCGCCTTTCCCGATTACAATGGATGAGGCTTTGAGCGTGATAAAAGTCATTTCCGACGTGAAAGCCGCCACACAATACCGCAACTAAAACAATAAGAGCCTGCTGCAATACACTTTGCAACAGGCTCCCAAATTTCAATCCTAAATATAAAATACTAAATCTAATATTTCTTGCGTTTTGCGCGCAATATAATGCCGGATGCTCCGACAAGAAGTGTCACAATGCTTGCCGGTTCAGGGACCGGCGGGGTGGTACTATTATTATTTCTTACAGCCACACCACCGATAAGCATAGGGAGAGCTCCTCCGAGCAGCATAAGCGGTTGTGAGAAAGCGAACCCTCCCGCTGCCGGAACTATTGCATTTTGCAATGCAAGTGTCGGAGCCGCGGCAATCGGGACAGCCTGCGGAAGCGCTTCAGCCGCTGCTGCAGCTACTTCGAGGGTTGGAGCCGGAGCCACAGCCCAGTCCGGCGCTGGTGAACCTGTATTTTTCGCAACAGGTTTTGGAGCAGGCGGCAGTTTGGTCCCCAGTGGGTTACCGCAGCGCCACTCAAGCAGCGGACGTCCGTTGGGCCCGACAAATACTTTGCTTCCGGTTTTTAGAACTCGCTGCTTTTGCTTTATGACATTGCCGTTGGATATGAAATAGACGGTAGTCACATAAGGTTTGTCCAGTGTTTTTATACTGATGTTTTCAAAGAAATATTTGCCCAACTTGTCGGGAGAAATACCGTAGTGCCTGGCATACCGCGCTGCAACCCGTTTATTGGATAATATCTGCTTGACGAACGAATCAACGCTGTCTGCTTTATATACCAGGAATGAGCCGGGATCAGTCCTGGTTGCTGCAACCGCGGCTGTGCCCAACACCGCTGCCGACAGCGTTAAGATAAGAGCTATGACTATTGTCTTTGTTCTTTTCAATTTGGCATATCTCCACTTGTGATATAAGGCGCAGCGCACCCGGTCCTTTCATTCAAGTATATTGATTGCAAGAAACGTGCCAAAACTAATTTTGCTGGTTGGTAGTTTTATATTTATGTGTCCTGGGTATAGATTGACTTTTTAGGCCATTGGGTGATTAAATTTAATAGGTGCGGCGATGTGTAGCTGACCGGAGTTCGGGGGAGTATTATTTGGAATATGGAATCTAGCAAGATTGTCAAGTATGGCGATGAGATTCTTCGCAGGCACGCAGATGAAATCGAGGAGTTCAATGACGATATCAGGTCATTGATCGAGATGATGTGTAATGTCCTGGCCGTAAGCCATGGTTATGGTCTGGCCGGGCCTCAAGTGGGCAGATCTCTTCGTCTGTTTGTATATGATATTGGTGAGGGGCTGCATGCTCTTGTCAACCCCGTGATGCTCAGTTCCAGCGGCGAGGAGTGGGGTGTCGAGGGTTGTTTGAGCATACCGGGTTTGCAGGGAGAGGTGCTGCGGGCGACGCATGTTGTCGTAACCGGTATAAATGAAGATGGCAGAAAGGTCAAGATGAAGGCTAACGATCTGTTAGCGCGGGTCTTTCAGCATGAAATGGACCATCTGGATGGGACGATGTTTATTGACCGCGCGGATCCCGATACACTAGAGACAGTGCCGGTCAATGATGATGATGAGTATGAAGAAGACTAACTCGAACACGCATATGCAATACACAGTAAATAATCAATACAAAATATAAAATACTAAATAGGGTGGGGTGTTGGGTTGAAGACAATATTTGCAGGGACAAGCGCATTTGCCGTGCCGTCGCTGGAGAAGCTGATTGCTTCTGCGCATGAGGTGTCGGCAGTGATCACTCAGCCCGACAAACCAAGAGGGCGTGGGCGGCAGATGCTCATTAGTCCCATAAAGGAAGTAGCCCTGGCCCATGGAATTCCTGTTTTGCAGCCCGAGAAGATCAGTGATCCGGACTCGTTTGCATCCATCAAAAGCTATGGTCCGATCGGGGCTATGGTGGTTGTTGCATACGGCCAGAAGATAACACCGGACCTGCTTAATTGGCCCGAACACGGTGTTGTGAATGTTCACGGTTCCATTCTTCCGAAATATAGAGGTGCTGCGCCAATTCAGCATGCCATAATCTCAGGCGAGCGCGAGACAGGCGTTACGACCATGCTGATGGATGAGGGCTGGGACACAGGCGATATCCTGCTTCAAAAAACTCTCGATATCCTGCCGGATGAGACTGCGGGAGAGCTTTCCGTGCGGTTGTCTCTACTTGGAGCCGGTCTTTTGATCGATACCCTGGATGATCTTGAATCCGGAAAAATCAGCTCTGTCGCTCAGGATGATGAACTTGCAAGCCTTGCTCGTTCGCTTTCACGGGATGCAGGCGCCATAGACTGGCGGCATTCTGCAAGTGATGTAGTGAACCTGATCAGAGGCTGCACGCCCAAACCAGGCGCATTTACACGGCTCAACGGGACAATTATAAAGGTCTGGAGTGCTGCTGTCGTCGGTGGTGAATGCGCGACTGGAGAACCTGGTGAAATAATTGATGTGAATCGGGAAGGTATCAAGGTCGCGGCGCAGAGCGGCGCTGTGGTATTGCGCGAGGTCCAGGCGGAATCGAGACAGCGGATGTCCGCTCCAGATTTTGCTCGTGGGATGTCATTGAAACCGGGCGGCCGTTTCGACGAGCGAGTTGTAATGGAAAAGTAACTTGTCAAAGCCAGTTAGTGACCACTGTTTTTACCGGCAATTATTCTTTAGGTTGTTTAGGGTATTGACAGGTTGTGCGCATGCCAATATAATATATCGAGTCTGAGCTTGCGCGGGGGTGAGCGCGAATCCCGGCAGCAGCCGGTCTGTTCCGTTTCTGTGATAAGAAACGGAGGAGAATATGGCTCCCACGGAGCTCTTGGAATCAAAATTTTCGTCGCGGCTTTCGCGGCTGGGCGACGAGCAGATAGTTGAGTTTGCGCGAGAGGGGGACTCCCGTGCGACTGAATATCTGCTGAAGAAGTATAAAGGCTTTGTAGAGGGTAAAGCACGGTCTTATTTCCTTACTGGAGCCGAAGCGGAAGACGTGGTCCAGGAGGGCATGATCGGCCTCTTCAAGGCCATTCGCGACTTTCAGGCTGATAAGCGGGTGCGGTTCTGTTCGTTTGTTGAGTTGTGCGTGACCCGGCAAATTATCACGGCTGTAAAGTCTGCGACAAGGTTTAAGCATGGTGTGCTTAATAATTGTGTCTCGCTGGACGCGCATGGCATTGGTGGTGAGGATGGCGGATGTCTGCTCGATGTAGTGGCTGATGACGGAGTTGCCGATCCTGAGCGTGTTTTGATGCAGCGGCAGACGATAAAGTTTGTGTGCGCTCATGCATCTCGGAACCTTAGCGACCTGGAACGCGGTGTGTTGCAGGGATATATGGGTGGCAGGAGCTATCAACAGATGGCTTGTGCGCTCCGAAAGTCGCCAAAAGTCGTTGATAACGCACTGCAGCGGGCAAAGAGGAAAGTCGGGCGCGCTCTGATGGAGCTAAACTGAGCCGACGTAGCTCAATTGGCAGAGCAGGGGTTTTGTAAACCTCAGGTTGCGGGTTCGAGTCCCATCGTCGGCTCCAATCAAAAAATATTACATACAAAATCTAAAATATAAAATAAAAATTGGGGGGATGCCCGAGTGGCTAAAGGGGGCAGACTGTAAATCTGTTGGCGATGCCTACATTGGTTCGAATCCAATTCCCCCCACCATAGTTTTGAGCGTCCGGCTTCAAGCTAGGGCTTGGCAGCCGGATTTTTAGTGTCGTGTGCCCACATGGCGCAGGGGTAGCGCACCTCTTTGGTAAAGAGGAGGTCATGGGTCCGAATCCCATTGTGGGCTCCATAAATTAGAAAAACGGTTATCAGTTAACGGTTGTCGGTTGATGGTTGCTGATAATCTGCAATCGGTGTATCGGGAATTTATTCCCGATACGATGTAAAGTTTCGGGAACAAGTTCTCGAAACACCAAAATAGTAATTTAGTATATCAGCTTATTCTTGGAGGCAAATAATATGGCAAAGCAGCGGTTTGAGAGGACGAAGCCGCACGTGAACATTGGAACGATAGGTCACGTGGACCATGGCAAGACAACGTTGACTGCCGCGATCACTGCGG
>JBDKUO010000013.1 GCA_039679645.1 Armatimonadota bacterium | reverse complement strand
GCTGGCATGATTGTGGCTCGCCTCCTTTATTTTCTCACAAAAATGAATTCGGCGTTGACCGTCCATTTTCATGCCAGCAGCCTCATCTTTTACCTATTAAAATTCCGTAGATTTGACACGCACCCGCTGAATCTGTAAATAATTGACAAGTTCATCTTATCTCCTGTATCCTTAAGAAAATATGAAGCTGGTAGTCAACAAATCAGAGCTGTCGGGGTCGGTGGAGATCCCAGGGTCCAAGTCGCACACAATACGCGCTGCGGTGATTGCATCGCTCGCCGAGGGCGAGTCAATAATTCGCAGGCCTCTTGTTGCGTCGGATACCCTTGCGGCAGTAAACGCCTGCCGGCTACTCGGCGCCGAGATCAATAAACCCGATGACTGGGTCGTGCATGGAGTCGGCGGAAGGCCGAGCGTGCCGGATAACGTGATTGACGTCGGTAACTCAGGCACCACGCTGTACATAGCTTTAGGTATGGCCTCTCTTGTAGATGGGGTCAGCGTATTTACGGGCGATGATCAGATCAGGCGCAGACCGGCAGGACCGATTATAGACGCGCTGAATGCTCTCGGAGCAAGGCTCGAATCAACTCGCGGTAACGGCATGGCTCCTATAATCGTCAGTGGCCCATTGATTGGTGGAAATGTCGCACTCGACGGCAGCAAGACCTCGCAGTATCTCACCAGTCTGTTGATTAGCTGCCCGCTTGCCCAAAGTGATACGACAATAGAAGTGCATAGCCTGATCGAGAAACCCTATGTCGAGATGACCCTGCGCTGGATCAAAGAGCAAGGAATAATGCTTGAAAATCACGATTTCAATGAGTTTATTATTCCTGGGAGGCAGAACTACAAGCCTTTTGATCGTGCCGTGCCTGCGGATTGGAGCTCGGCTGCATTTTTTATGTGCGCTGCCGCTATCACAGGCTCGGGATTAACACTGCTTGGGCTGGACGAGAACGATACACAAGGCGATAAGGCGATTGTAGATATGCTTCGGAAAATGGGAGCAAATATCGAGTGGAGAGTGGAGAGTGGAGAGCAAAGAGCCCTGGTAGTTAAGAGCGGCGAGCTTCATGGCGCAACGCTCAATTTGTCCGATACTCCCGATGCTCTGCCTGCATTGGCGGTTACAGCATGTTTTGCCGAAGGTGAGACCAGGCTGGCAAATGTTCCTCAGGCACGGCTTAAGGAGACAGACCGCATCGCAGTAATGCGCGAAGAGCTGACCAAAATGGGTGCGGATATTGAAGAGCTGCCTGACGGTCTTGTGATCCGTGGGTCGAAGCTCAAACCGGCTGTTGTGCATGGGCATTACGATCATCGTGTTATAATGGCTCTGGCGGTCGCGGGCCTTTGTCTTGATGGTGAAACCGAAATTTATACCGCCGAAGCGCTTGGCGTCACATTTCCGAACTTTGTGGAACTGATGAACGGCGTCGGCGGAAATATTAGAAAAGCGGATTGATATTTCTTTTACAGCAAGCCGTGGCCGACAGGCTGCGCGATGACTGCAAAAAAAGGAGGATATAGTGTTAGGTAATACTTTCGGTAGAATGTTCAGGGTCAGTGCATGTGGTGAGTCATATGGTGATGCTCTTGTCGCAATTATAGACGGATGTCCCGCAGGCCTTGAGATCTCGGACGAATATGTCCAGAAAGAGCTTGATGCCAGGCGGCCGGGTACATCCCCGCTGGATTCGCCCAGAAAAGAGACCGACCAGGTCCACATATTCGCAGGTATGCGCGACGGGTTCACAACGGGCGCTCCCATGGGTCTGATTATATATAATGTCGACAGGCATGATGTTCACATAAAGCAGTATTTTGACGTTAAAGACCTAGTTCGACCCGGGCATGCCGAGTATACGCATATGATCAAATACGGCAAGTATGCCGACTGGTGCGGCGCAGGTAGAGCGAGCGGGCGTGAGACGTGCATGCGCGTCGCTGCCGGAGCCGTCGCTAAGAAGATATTGGAGCAGCAGGGTATCAAGGTCCTCGGTTATACCAAAGAATGCATGGGCATTAAGGCCCGCGACCTCACATTTGAGGACATAGAGAAAAATTATCGTTCCAACCACATCAACTGCCCCGACCAGGAAGCTGCTAAGAAGATGATCGACCGTGTCTTGGAAATTAAAGATGAAGGCGATACTGCTGGAGGAATCGTCGAAGTGATCGCGCGAGGTGTGCCTGCAGGGCTTGGCGAGCCTGTTTTCGATAAACTCAACGCAACCATCGCTCACGGCCTGATGAGTATAGGCGCTGTGAGGGGCGTAGAGTTCGGCGCGGGGTTCGCTGTTAGCAATATGAAAGGCTCCGAGTCTAACGATATTCCATATGTCGGCGATGACGGCAAAGTCCACTTCCGCACAAACAGAGCCGGAGGCATTGAAGGCGGCATCTCAAACGGCGAGGACATAGTCGTTCGAGTGGCCGTAAAGCCGACAGCCACTATCTCAATCGATCAGGACACAGTTAATATGGCTAAAATGGAAAACACCAAGCTGGAAGCCATTACACGCAGAGACCCGACAATTACGGCAAGGCTGGTCGCGGTAGCCGAGTCGATGGTGCGTATTACTTTGCTCGATCACTTGATGATGTGGCGCGGTTACGATGCGCTTCAGACATTTGAGCATCCGTGGTCGTAAAAACAAGATAGTAGGTAGGTATAATCCCTCCAGGAAAGATTCCTGGAGGGATTTTGGTTATTATATGCCGCCCACGTATCTTATATGCCTCCAGGTATCTTACCTGGAGGCATAACAGCGCTTAAGCGCCTATCTTCAGGAGTTCTATCTCAAAGTGCAGAGTCGAGTTCGGAGGGATCACTCCCATATCCTCTGAGCCGTAGCCCAGATCAGGCGGAACTATGAGCTGGCGCACGCCGCCCTTTTTCATCCCCTGCAAGCCTTCGTCCCAGCCTTTTATGACCTGACCTGAGCCTACATTGAACGAGAATGGTTCGCCGCCTGGCTTTTTAGTGGTGTCAAAGACGGTGCCGTCGTCCAGCCAGCCTTTGTAGTTGACCGTTACCATATCACCCGCCTTTACAGCAGGACCGGTGCCGACTTTAGTGTCCTTATACTTCAAACCCGACTTTGTAACAGTAAACCCGTCTTTTGTCTGAGTTGGTGTGGTCTTGGCCCCGGAAGCCGACTCGGTTGTCTTTTCTTGAGCCGTGCTAGGTGTCTCGGTCTTCGCAGCCTGCTTTTTGCCGCACCCACCAAGCGCGAAAATAACGCCGACAGCCAACAATATTGCAAAGAGATTTCTCATATTTGCAGTCCTTTCAAAATGGCATTCGATCAGCATGTTATCGCGCTCGCAGGTTACAGTCAAGCTGAACAACTGGGTTCCATATTCTACCAATTTCGCTGCTGATTACTCGACCCAGAGTATCCAGATGTTGATCCATAACCTCCATGCTGCTGTGTATTATCTTGCGGGGTTACATAGACTCTGCCCTTCTCAGGAGTTGCAATGACGGTTACAACAAAGTCGACTTTGCCGATATCAAGTTTAATTGATCCCGCCGCAATTGTGTAGGGTTTGCCGGCATCTACAGAAGCAGTCAGACTAAAGTCTTTCGTCAGTTCATCGCCGGGGAGCTTACCGAATGGAAAAGAAAAGTGTCCTATGCCTGACAAGCCGATGCTGCCGTCTGCATTTATTGCAGGCATGATTGTCGCATCCAGTAGATTTGTCTGCTTATAATTAATCGTTTTCTGTTTTACAACCTGCTTGTTAGCGACAGTAGAGTAGTTCGTATCATATGCATTTGTCATTTGAAGTTGCAGTGAGACAGGCGTTTGCTCTGCCCCTACGCTTTCAGTGCTGGTTTCATATATTTTCGGGCCTTTTGCTGTTGCAACGGTGATCTTTGCCGCCAGTTTCAATCGGACAGGCCTAGGCAGCGCGTTTTCCGTATCGAGTGCGCGTATAATATTCTTTGCAGATTCGATGTCATCTTCTGTTCCACGAAGGATGATCCTGTTGCCACTTGTGGCGGTAACGGTCAGCGGCGTAGCCGAGTGTGACTTTACAAATGGCGCTACGTCCCCTGCAATGACATAATCGAGGTCAATCACTTCAGTAATCATCTCTGGGCAGACTGCGGTATCTACGCTGGGCGCTTGCGGAACTGTGCTCATCTGCCGTTGTATGGAAGAAATTATGTATACTCCGTTCTCGACCCTGTATACCAATCCGGCTGCTTTTACAATCACCTTCAACGCTGAGTCAAAAGGTATATCCTTCAAAACTGCTGAAACCTTAACCGGTGAAACACTGGCATCTATGCTGTAGCTCTTGCCTGAGCCGTTAAATAGCGCTTTAAGCGCGTCCGAGACATCTATATCTTTAAGATCAAGGTTTACATTTTGACTGACCTGACTAGCAGCCGGATATTGAGCTTGCGCTGCTATTGTTATCTGCAGCAGCATCAAACACAAAAACAATCTTGTCACTATTATTCGTTTCATTTTGCTCGCTCCTTTTGACCGGAGGTTCCTGTGTTTCCGGTCTTGATTCAAGATAGATCTCAACATTATCACCCGAACGTTTCACCCTGCACTCTTCGACCCGTCCGGTGGCATTGTTATGACTGACATAACCATACTCATACGAAGTCTCATTTTGATTATCAGATGCCGGCCAGGTAGCAGTAACAATAGCAACCGGACGTGTTTGGCTCGCTGAATTCGATTTCGGTTCAATCTTATCTGCACTTGCATCAATGCTACTCATCTGGGACTTGTTCTCCACCACCGCCAGATGTGTCTCAGGAATCGAGTGATTCTTTGATCTCTGCTTTCTGCTTTCTGCCGTTTTCAAACGTATGCAGTATTGCGGTTTGGACGTAATTCTATATCGCCGGGTTGGCTCTGCCGGCTGTACCAGCTCTATAGTTACTGCTTTGACCTTCGGACGATTTACTGCTATTGAGTTGGCAGGCGCGGATACTTTTGGCAGCCTGGGAGCCATGGCAATTTCGGTTTTGGTCGGTTCTGGTTTATTCATAAGCAACAGGACAATGATAAGCGCAGCAGCGGGCAGCAGTCCGAATGCATAGAGCCACACAGGCCTGCTCCTGAGCGGCCTGCGGTCTATCTTAGCCATTACAGCCTGCCTGCAGTCAGGCGCAGGCGGCACATGATCCGCACATTTCAGAAGCTCTCGCATATCTCCATCGTCATCAATATCAAAACGTCCGCATTTCATTACTCTTCCTCCTTCAGACAGGCTTCGAGCCTGTCTCGGAGCAGCTTTCTTGCTTTGCAACTGCGTGCTCTCGCGCTTCCGACAGAGCAGCCGAGTATCTTTGCTATCTCTTCAAACGGTCTTTCTTCAATCTCTCGCAGGACAATAAGCGCCCTGTGATTTGTCGGCAACTCTGCCATTGCGCTTCTTACCACTACTGCAGTTGCCACTCTATCAGCGCATGCCTGCGTTCGGCCGCCGGTAGAGCGCTCGATCAGATCATCATCGAACGGCACGAAGTCGGGCACAATTCGTCTCTTTCTAGACAGACACAAATTCACAGTAATCCTGTGCAGCCACGTCGAGAACCCTGCATCGCCGCGAAACCTGTGCAAAAAACGCCAAGCCCTGACGAATGTCTCTTGCTGAACATCCGCGGCATCTTCCATATTGCACAAAATCCTGTATGCCAGGGCAAACACCCTCTCCTGGTGAATAGACACCAGACGGTCGAATGCCCCGCCATCGCCTGCCCGCGCTTGCTTCACAAGGTCTGTGTCCGACATAGACAATAAGAATACCCTCGGCCTCTCTTCTACTTTCTTAGACCGTCGTCATGCGCTAAGTGTTAACTTGATACTTGATTTGTTTTCGCACTTTATGGCCGTGTTCCTTCGTTTCGGGTCCATTCGCGATATAATGGAACATGGTTGAGTATGATAAGCGTCTTATATAAACACAGGCAGTTTTGTATCGAGAAAGGAGTCAGAATTATGCTAAGGAAAAATAGACTTAAAATGCTTTTACTGGCTGCAGCATTGATAACAGCAGCCGCAAATCCCGCAATATCGGCTTCACTTGGAACAAAAGTGATCAAGGGAGCTGCAATAGGTTTTGCAGTCACCAAGACAGCAGGGCAACTCGACAAATTCATAAACACCGTGACATTCCGCCACGGCATGAAAAGTAAACTTGCCACAAAGGTAGTGCCGATTCTCAGTGTAGGAGAGAAGGGCTATATCGGAGGAGCGCAGGTAAGCGGCCCAAAGGCCAAGGTTGACAGCGTCAAGGCGGTATTTCAATACGAGAAGAACTTGAGCAACAACAACTATCGTGCAAAAGTCCTCCTGCCCAGCGCCAGCCTTAATCCGGTTAAACTGGACCGCGTCGCTAATGTAGGCATTTCGGCAATAATCGACGTTGCGCTTGACGGACGGCTGAAATACAATACTGTCGGCACGGGCATCCAGGCCGGTGACGTAATTAAAGGAGCCGCTGTGCTGGTGGCTGTGAAAAACGCGGGATCGGCCATCAATAAGGCGCTCAATACAATTACGTTCAATAAGGGATCTGTAACAAAAGTTGTCCCGATGGGCAGCGTAGGTGAAAAGGCGTATTTAGGCGCAGCTCAAATCTGCGCATCAAGCGCTGTAATTGGTTCAGTAAATGCACTCTGGCAGTATGAAGACCTTTTTAGCGGCGGCCAATTCAGGGTAAAGATACTTGTCCCGACTACCTCTTCAAATCCGTTGAAGATGAAGCGAGTGGACGGAGCGGGAATTACGGCCGTTGTCGATATGGCGCTCTCCGAGCAAAAAGATGTCGATTCTAAAAGCGATTCGCACTCGACCCTAAAAGAAATATTGGGATCGCGCACTATCAATAGTGACAAAACCAAGCATGATAACGGTAAGCACAAGGGCTGGTATAAAGGCACGCAAGAGGGTCCGAAGCCTTTTGGCGGCAAGTGAATCGGCAGCACATAAAAATAAGCTGAACTTCACGGAACAGAAGGGAACAGAGCACGTCGAATAGTTTTGGTAGTTACCATAAGACGAAAAGCTAGCTCGTCTTACAAATCACATGGAGGATGCAAAAATGAAAAGGATAATTGTCTGCATTTCGGCGATAGCTTTATTGAGTATGTCGCTACTGCCTACATTCGCTGCCGTAAAGAAAGTTGCGCCGAAGAAGGCTGTGCCTGCTAAAGCTGCAGTCGCAACAAAGTGTGTAAAGCCTGCTGCAACAGCCAAAGCTGTAAAGCCAGTTTGCAAAGTCAAGCCTGCGAAGAAAGCAATGAAGCCTGCAAAGCCGACGGCAAAGGCCATGAAGCCTGCTGCCAAGCCAGCGCCAAAGGCTGTAAAGCCCTCAGCAAAGACTACAAAAAAGGCCGTAAAGCCCGCCGTAAAGACAGTAAAACCAGCAGCCAAGGCTCCAAAAACAAAATAAGTTGTATTGATCCGGTAGACAGGCAAATCATGAGAAGCTGCCAGGTATCGCGAATAAATTCCCGATACACCGGCCTTAAGAATGAGTTTCACAAGATTTGCCTGTCCGCTTGTTATTCCCGTCTCGCTGAGTCATTCTTGATAACAGCAGACTCAGAGCACATGCATTCTCACCGATCTATCAAAACCAAGCAGATACAGCGGCTTATTGTGGAAGATACACTGTAATTGGCGCTTTGAACTCCAGAGGATGTGATGCATTCAAGTAGAGCTTCAGAAACCAGAGAACCGATATAGCCATACCTTCTACAGTCGGCGAGGAGCCTTCAGGCACGTAGAGTTCAAACCTGCCCTCGACAAACCCGGCATTGGGATTTTCGGGCTCTATGGTCATCGATTGCACGACTTGCCGCCCGATTTCCTTACGCGTTGTGCCTCTCACCCATTCGCAGTTCTCCAGAGACACGACCACCTCTTTGATATTTACACGCTTCGGGTTGGCTATCACGAAACGCCCCGTCACTCGTTTGCCCGGCTCCACGCAGCGCTGCATAATCTCAACGTTGATGCTGAGGCCGCCACTCTGGAGCGTCCCATCAGATGACGGATTGCTCAAGGCCACAGGGCCGCTCTTCCGGTTGCGTGGTACAAACACGACGGGTATATCTCTGGACACCTGGATTCCTTGACCAAGGAGCAATTCCAAACGTGCCGTGACTGTGTAGTCGATTTTACCTGCACTGCCCTGATAACTTGGGGGCAGTGAGGCGGGCAGTGGAATTGAAAATGGATACAGGTGCTCGCCCGCGCTCAGAGTCCGTCCTGTGTCTCTGCCTAGAAACTCATTCCACAATCTGGATACGCGTTCGTGACGAAACCTTGGGTGATCTCGGCCCGTAAGAAGCACTTCTCTGCTGAAAAACAATATGGATTTGCCATGCGGAAGCAATGTGCCGGCAGCGGTCTCGCAGCCGGTTACCGATATTATCAGAGAGCGTATATTGATCTGTTTGGATACACGAAACAGCGCCACACCACTAAGCTGTCTGCCCGTTGTGAAAACTCTCCTGCCCAAATACAGCTCAAGAGCCGGGCCGGAGCCGCGCATTATTCGAAATACGTCGTCTTTGATTTCCATCAAGCCTATGGTAACTCAGGAAAGCCTTGTTTTCAAGAGGGGGGGTTTATTATTGCGCAGTTTGTGCAATAATAATACGCTCATCGGAACCAATGGACCATATTGAGCGTCTATAAGCAAGATAATCGTAGAGGGGAGGCGATTTTGATGGCGCAAGATGCTATCGAGTTGATTGAAACTCCCGAGACCTGCGTAGTTACAACCGAATACGACAACCGGATAGAAGATGATATCGAGATCGAACCCGAACAAGAAGAACAAGAGGATATTGGGTCCTATCATAAAAGGGAAGAGATCGAGCAGCAGTTCGCCCGGTATGAGCGCAACTACCGTGCTCGCAGGATAAGGGAGATCACACTTGCTCCTGTTAAGAGAAAAAGGGGCAGACCATCTAAAATGGCAGCATGATTGCTGCTACATCAATGAAAGCCAGACATTTGCGTCTGGCTTTTTGCTTGAATTGTGGATACGCCTTAAAATTTAATAAATTAGAACTTGACAGTTCCATAATTATCGGATAGATTACAGAAGAGCCCGTTGTAGTGAGTGGTCTGCAGTTTGCAGTTCAGTTATTACAATGGGCTTTTGTCGATTACAACACATAAATGCTCCAAAGAGAGCTAAGGAGGAAAATGATGAAAAGGTTATTGATTGTAGTGTTGCTTTTTGCTTCTTTGGTTTTTGCTCAAAGCGCAAACGCCTACCTGATTAAAGTGCAATGCTGTTCTCCTACTGGCACATGTGGCAGCGTGACAGGTCAGATGGGAGGCTCGGAGAAAGCTGCGTCTTTTACGCCACTTGGTCCAGAGATTGTGCCAGAGGCTAGCTATGCAATATATAAAAATAATGATCCTGTTAATGGCGCTCTTGGTCACACGCTGAAGTTCACCACTTCGCCTGTCGCCTGGTATGGCACTGTTATCGGGCGAAAGGGCTATAGCGGTTCATTCGATCTGCGCTTCTTCTCCACCACAACTATCAGCAAGTTTGCACCCGGTTATTGGTATCTTTTTAAAGGCATCCAGCCTATTCACAACGGTATGGTTTGTGCTAACTATGGCGACCTTTTGGACACCGGCAGATTTTCTATAATGGAATCAACATGGGCTAGTTCAACATTCGGAGCAGTACTAGCCAATGGTGACCAATGGACATTGACTACAAGTTATGGGCTTCCATTGATTCCAGAGCCATCTTCGATTCTTGCCATGTTTGCTGGCTTAAGTGGACTGGTTTTCTGCCGAATAAAGTTGCGCATTCGTTGAGAAATAAATATGCCTCCAGGTATATAATCGCCTGGAGGCATAAGCCATATATACTTATCTGCTTTTAAGCAGTCTTCTTAGCCTGTAAGCATCCTTCTGTCGGCCCGTGATCTCCTCACAAGTCATAAATCTATTGCGCTTGGAGTCGAACCGGGAGACTTCCAGTATCTCATCGAGCAGGTGGCTCTTGGGAGTGCCGGCAAAAAACTGACTCCGGCGCTGATAATCCCGCCAGCCCATGCGGCCTTTCACGTAGAGCATAGACGCCAGCATCTGCGCAAGCTCACCGCGACTCTTCGAGCCTAACTCGTCACGAGTGAATATGTGGTCAGACAGATACTCGTATTCAAGATTATATGGCGGCTCGTCCTTGAACGCTTCAGCCAGCAGAGTCGCCGCGCGCCAGTTCAAGATCGTCTTGCGGCCGTTTGCGGTATAGAAGAGCTTTACCTCGGCGTCGTATATATCCGACTCGATTCCTTCGGTCGTGATGATGTGATACTTCTTGAGGGTTCTATACAACCTCGGCTGTCCCGGCTTAGACTCGGGGTTCTCAATCCCCGCCACATCCGACGGCTCCGCTTTCAACACTTTGGCGTAGTGATTGTGAATATGTTCGCTCTCATGTCGCAGGTCGCCGCGCAGTCGGATATAGTCGCCTGCCATAACAGGCAGGTTCATTCCTTCTTCCGAGACACGCGCAGCCATGTCTTCTCTGCGGATCAGGTCGCGCAGAGCTGAGCCTAGAATTCTGACGCGGTCCGGGTTGGTGAGCGCTTTTGCTATCATCTCAGCAAGTGCGCCGTCCTCGGACCTGTATTCGGTGGTCTTCGAATTGATCTTCTTCCAATATCTGCCCACGGCTGTTGCGAATTTGATCTGGTCCTCTTCTATCCTACTGGTCTCCTGATTTCGCACGTTGCGAATCGTGTATACCCAGTGAGGAGCAGGCGTGGGGATCATATCGACGGCAAGCACCTCGCCGACCGTCCTTTCGGAGCCGTGATGACCGTAGCTTTGTTTTGGGAGCTTAGGTTCGGTGTGTCTGTAGACGACGAGCCGTCCTATGCTATACTTATAATCATCGAGCATGTTCGTGGCCCTCTCTAACTCTATTATACTCGCTGCGGCGCACACGTCAATTGAAATTTGCGATCTTAGGAATCATGGTGCGCAGGCTATACTCTGAAAGGATTATTACTTAAGCTTGAAGAATATGTAATTTGGTAAACAAGCGGAAATGACATTAACAGGGCGATGGAGGACTTAGCTTCAAATGTTTTACGCAAGAAAAACAATGCCGGCATTTGTATTCATTATGTTTATGCTTTCAACTCTCATGTGCAGTGCAGATGAGATAAAGCGAGACATGACCGCCGCGGTAGAAGCTGTGCGCCCGGCGCTTATCAGAATATTGATCGTCGCCGCCGATTATCGCCAGGGACGCGAGATGAAAGCCGAATCGGCAGGCAGCGGAGTTATAATTTCTCCGGACGGCTATGCAATCACAAATCATCATGTGGCGATGGACGCCAAACGAATTGTCTGCACACTCGCAGATAAGCGTGAAGTGGATGGAGCGCTTGTCGGCACTGATGCCCTTGCGGACATCGCGGTTATCAAGTTAAGATCACCTGACAAAAAGCCGTTTCCATACGCCTCCTTCGGCGACTCCTCAAAGCTGGGTGTAGGGGACCGCGTATTTGCGATGGGCTGCCCGCTTGCGCTTTCGCAGAGCGTAACGATGGGCATAATCAGCAACACTGAGATGATCATGCCGGGATTTGCTTCGGATGATGATTTCAAGCTCGAAGGTGAAGACGTCGGATCGATAGTGCGCTGGATCGGCCATGACGCGCTGATAAGACCCGGCAACTCAGGCGGTCCGCTGGTTGATCGTGACGGCAAGATAGTGGGCGTAAATGAAATAAGCTACGGGCTTTCAGGCGCTATCCCCTCGAACCTTGCCAAGGAAGTTGCCGACAAGTTGATAGCTGACGGTAAAGTCACCAGAAGCTGGTTGGGTCTGGAAGTCCAGCCGCTGCTCGAATCATCCGAGCTGCAAAAGGGGATCCTGGTCAGCGGAGTGATGGAAGATTCACCTGCCAAACGCGCGGGATTTCAGTCGGGTGATATCATGCTCAACCTCGACGGCAGGGAAGTCGTTGCCAAGTTCAGGGAAGAAGTGCCTCTCTTTAATCAGTTTGTAGCGGACCTGCCTGTTGGAAAAAGCGTCAAGGCTGTTGTCCTGCGCGACGGCAAGAAAGTGGCCTTGAACGTAACTACCGCCGGACGGCAAAAAGCTATCGGAAAAGAGGACGAGCTGAAAAGCTGGGGCATGTGCACGTCGGATATCACGTATCTGATGAGCAAGGAGATGCAGCTCGATTCACAGGATGGAGCGGAAGTTACCGGCGTATTACCGAGCGGCCCTGCCGGGTCTGCAAAACCTTCCATACGAGAAGATGATGTTATCGTACAGGTTGGTGACAAGAAGATCACCAATGTTGAGGCCCTGCGCGCACTGACGAAGAAGATCCTTGAGGGCAAGGACGGTCTTGTGCCGGTCATGGTGAATTTCATTCGCGGCAAAAAGCAGTATGCTACTGTTGTAAAGATCGGCAGGCAGGAAAACAGCAGGTCCGGCATTGAGGCCAGAAAGGCGTGGCTGCCGATAGATCTACAGGTGCTTACGGATGACCTAGCTGCAGCCCTCGGCATTTCAGGTAAGACCGGAGTTCGTATTACGCAGGTTTACCCGTCAAGTTCAGCGCAAAAGGCGGGACTTAAAGTCGGCGACTTAATTTTGAAACTGGACGATGAAGTAATACCGGCTGACCAGCTAGGCGATGAAGAGGTTTTGCCGAGCATGATAAGACAATATGATATCGGCTCCCAGGTAAAACTCGGCATTATCCGCGACGGGAAGCCTATGGATATCTTAGTGGAGCTTGAGACTTCACCGAAGCTTGCTCGCGATTACCCGAAATACGAGGATGAAGACTTCGAGTTTACAGCTCGCGATATAGCTTTTGTGGACAGGACTGATGGAGCGCTCCAACCCGATGAATCGGGTGTCTATGTGGAGTCCGTGGCTGAGGGAAGCTGGGCAGCATTGGGTGGTCTGCAGCCCGGTGATGTGATCAGTGAAATCAACAGCGAACCGATTGCAGGCTTGGCCGATCTGGAAGCAGCCATGAAACAAATAGCTCAGGAAAAACCCAAGAGGGTGGTTTTCAAGGTTCGCAGAGGAATCCACACGCTCTTCGTAGAACTTGAACCCGGCTATTGACTGATGCCCAGTTACAATGATATACAGGTGACAAATGAGTATTACGCCAAGAGAGAGATTTATTGCTGCGCTTAACCGGCAGCCTATCACAGGGCGCGTGCCGCATTTTGAGCTGGTCTTTTTCCTTACCATGGAAGCGTTCGGCAAGCTACATCCGTCGCAAAGGTGCTTCCACCAGTGGGGACAGATGGAAGAAAAAGAGCGCCGGCTTCATCGCCTGGACATTGCCGACACGTATATTATGACTGCAGAGAAATACGAGCACAGCGCCATATTTCTTCAGTGCAGTCCATATGATTATGAAGAGACAATGCGCCTGCTGGATATAATACGCGAGAAGACCGGCGATAAGTATTTCCTGATGCTACACGGAGATGCTACCTACGCCATACCAAGCGGCGAGAATATGCTCGAGTTCAGCTATCGCATGGCGGACGACCCGGATGGGATGAAAGCCGAAGCCGATAAAAACGTCAATAATGCGCTGGAGATGGCTGCAAAATATGCCCGGCACGGCGTTTTGGACGGCTGGGCGCTTTGCTCTGACTACTGCCTCAATACCGGTCCGTTTCTCAGCCCGACGCAGTTTAGCGAGTTCGTGACGCCTTATCTTGTCAAGCTCATACAAGGCTACCGCGATATGGGGTTCTATACGATCAAGCATACGGACGGCAATATCATGCCGATAATCGATCAACTGGCTGATGCAAACCCGCATGCTCTGCACTCGATCGATCCGCAGGCTGGTGTGGATATCGCCGAGGTCAAGCGGCTCTACGGAGACAGGCTGTGTCTGATCGGCAATGTCAACTGCGGACTTATGGACACAGGCACCGACGAAGAAGTTGTCGAATCGGCAAGATATGCGATCAAAAACGGCATGCCCGGCGGAGGTTACATATTCTCTACCAGCAACTGCATCTACACCGGCATGCCCCTGTCACGCTATGAGCTGATCCTCGATGTCTGGCGAAAAGAAGCAAACCTTGAGATTTAGTATGTTATATTTTATATTGAGTATTTGACTTAAGCGCGGCAGGTGGGCTATATGGCTTGCAACCAAGGTAGGAAAGATTCGATATCCATTCAAGATATTGCGCCGAGAAAGATTGCTGGCTTGACTACGGTCGAGCAGCAGATGGAAATGCTCGACTCTATAACCGCCAACACCGAGGCAAGCCTGATATATCTTGACAGAGACTTCAACTTTGTCTGGGTAAACGACACTTATGCAAAAAAATGCGCCCGAACAAAGGAATCCTTCATAGGCCACAACCATTTCGAGTTCTATCCTCATGAAGAAAACCAAGCGATTTTTAAGGGCGTGCGAGATACCTGCAGGCCGTACAAAGCAAGCCGGAAACCGTTTATTTTTCCCGACCATCCGGAGTGGGGAGTGACGTATTGGAACTGGACGCTGGTTCCTGTCCTTAATGCATCGAGCGAAGTAATAGGATTTGTGTTTTCGCTGGTAGATGTCACCGAGGATGTGCTTGCGCGGCAGGAAATAGAGCGTCTCAGAGAAGAGGCGCAGCAGCGTGCGGCTGTACTGGAGTCATTCTTCTCCAGCATTACCGACGGTGTGACCATGTTCGATGCGCAGGGCCGGATCGTGATGATGAACGAAACCGGAAAAGAAATTCTGGGTGGCACGTGCATATCGTCATTAGCCGAATTGATAAAGCTGCTCCAGACTTACAGCAGCAAGAGAACGGCAATCAGAACAGAAGATACAGCTTCATATCGCGCTCTGAATGGTGAGATAACCAAAGATATCCGCCATACAGTGATCACTCCTTCCGGTAGAGAAATGGTTCTCAGCGTAAGCGCATCGCCTGTCAGGGATGCGCAGGGAAATATAATCGGCGCAATCAATGTTTTTCGCGATATAACCGATTGGATGGACTTCGAGAAACGCAGGCAGGAGCTATATGAACGCGAGCATCACATTGCCGAAGTGCTTCAGCAGGCAGTCGTACCACCTCGCGCCCATTACAATATTAAAGGCTTATCCATTGCAGTAAAATACCAGCCCGCCCTAAATGAGGCAGAGATAGGCGGAGACTTTTATGATATCTTTGAGCTTGGCGAAGGCCGTGTCGGCATCCTTATCGGAGATGTCGCGGGCAAAGGGCTGCCCGCTGCAATGCGGGTTGCGGCTGCAAGATATTCGGTGCGCAGCAACGCATATCTTTATCCAAGCCCGGCAAAAGCTCTGGAGTTGGCAAACAAAGCGCTTTGCCGAGATCAAAGTGATTCCGCGGGCATGCTCACTTCCTTTTTTGCCGTACTGGATGTAAACAACGGCATTATGAAATACGCAAACGGCGGCCATGAGCCTCCGGTGCTTTGTGATGCCCAAGGAAATTACGCAGAATTGACCAATGCTGGGGGCGCACTCGGCATATCCGAAAACTTCGTCTATACCGAATCCGAACAAAAACTGCATCCTGGTGATACCATAGTGATGCTGACGGACGGAATAACGGAAGCAAGAAAGGCGCATTCCCAGATATTTTCCAAGCGCAGGGTCTGTGATTTTCTGGCGCAAAACTACAGCGTTTCACCGGATGGAATAGCATTCGGCCTGTTGGAAGCGGCAAGAGCGCATGCGGGAGGCGAACTTCAGGATGACGTTGCAATAGTCGTATTTCGCACTCGGCGCGTCATATAAAATTGCGAAGTGGACACTGCGCATCAGTTCAGGCTTGACGCGACCATCTTACCGATAAAGAACCCGAATATTCCAGTAAAGAGGGCGGAAAACAGCATGTTCCATATTGCAAACCCGCCCATTCCGCCTATGAGACCGGCAAGAAGACCATAGGTACCGCCGACAACCGCACCTGCTAAAGCGCCCTCATTTTCAGCTCCGCAGGTCAGGCCGACCCATAACCCGACTATTCCACCGACAATGCCGCCCTGAATAATCGCTCCAACAAGTATAAGCAGCGCACTGCCACTACCAATTATAGACGAAGCCATTGCAACCAAGCATAAGCGAATCAGGAGCAAAAGCACTGCGCCACAAATGGCGCCATAGGCCAAGCCGGACTTAACATAAGTTTTTCTGCGCTCCTGCCATTCCAACTCTCTTTTCACTTTCTCGGCAGAAAGATCGGGTGGAGCCTTTGGCGCTGCCAGTGTGGAGAAATCCGGCACACCGCCTATTGTGCCGCTTTGCGGGACTGATGCAGTCGGCGGAGCCTGACCCATAATTGTCGGCTGCGGTTCGGACGAAACCCCGGATGCTGCCGCTGCCGGTTCTAGTGATGACTTTGATTCGATCTGCCTGATGGCTTCTCGCGCGGGAGAATAGCTGGGATCATAGTCAAGGGCATGTTGAAATTGACCCTTAGCCTCTGAGTACCTGCCGGCGCAATCGTAGGCAACGCCCAGGTTATAGTGCGCTCGAGCCGATTTAAGCAGCAATAATGACTTTTCAAACGAAGCTATGCTTTTTTCTATTTCGCCGATCTTGCCGTAAGCCATACCTAAACAAGAGTGAACCTGAGGATCATCAGATAACTTCAATGCAACTCGCTCAAGCGCCGGAATTGCTTCATCCAGTCGACCCGATTTGAAAAGACTGATAGCTTCTTCCCTGGAAACATCTTCTGCAAATAGCCCCACAGTAAATCCACCCCCAATATTCGGTGACTTCGACACATTATCTTATATTAGTCATCGATCATATTGATCTGTTCTACAAATGTATTGCATATCCTTCTCTATTGGACAAAAATGTTTACTCTATCTGACTATTAAAAGAATATCACTAAAGCATTCTCACCATTAGATCGGGAACAATTACCTCTCGATCTGTGTCGGATAGAGGTCGGTAAATTTAATCATTGACATTGCCGCGGGGTTAGGTCAAAATACTCTAATAACAACAAAATGCGAGGAACCCATTGTCTGATTATGAAATTCTAGCCTGGCAGACGCTGCGCAGGCCTCCTTTACAAGGTGAAGCGCCGCCGGATGTGCCGGATGTGCCGCTTAAAGCGCTCACATGCCGTAATGCCGTAACTTCGCTTATGGCGCTGGTCACAGCAAAAGAGCATGTGAAGAACGCCCGGCTGATACTCAGCGACTTATCGTGTCCGGATGGAAGCATTTCCGTCCAGGCCGCTTGCGTTTACCTGGTGGGCGCGGTTCCCACACCTGAAGTGGGAATGGTAAGCGACCCACTTTATCCGGTCGATTCGTTCGATATAGACAAATCCGCTGCGCTCTATATCAATATTCAAATTCCAAAGGCGATACCCAAAGGCATTTACCTCGGACTTGCAATGTTGGAAATTGACGGTAAGCAGGTTGCCAGCCGGTCGATACAGATAGAGGTCGCAGATGTTGACCTGCCGGACGTCCATGATTGGCAGTTCTACATGAACATCTGGATGAACCCAGGAGCGATTGCGCGCTTCTACGGCGTTCCGGTGTGGTCTGATGAACACTTCGAGCATATGAAGCCTTATCTGAAAGACCTGGCGGCTCACGGTCAAAGGACCGTGGTTGCGCCTGTAGTGGCAAAGCCGTGGATAGACCAGACATACACGCCGTATCCCAGCACGGTCAAGTGGATCAGAAACGGCGACAACTACGAATTCGATTTCTCGGTATTTGATAAATTTGTCGAGATTCACCGGCAGTTTGGGATCGAACAGACAATCCACTGCTATTCAATTGTTCAGGGGCCGGGTGAGATAGGAAAGAGCCTGATTACATACGTCGATTCGGATACCGGTGAAATCAATGAGATTATGACTTCCATAGGTGACGATGAGTATGTGAAGGCGTGGGGAGATTTCTTTGACGCTTTCCGCAAACATCTGACTCAGCGTGGATGGATGGACAAGACTTATATCGCCTTTGACGAGAAACCCAGCGAAGTTATGGAGAAGATGATCGACTTTCTGGGTGAATATGCGCCGGACTTCAAGACCGCGCTTGCCGCCAATACCCGCAGTAACTTATTCGGCGGAATGAACGACCTTTCATTGGCTGTGCCTTTTAACGAGCGCGGGATAGCCGAAATGGCGCCGCCCGAACGTAGCGCCATGGGTGTGGTCGAACTCCTTGACCCCGACAACGTCTGCGCGGTGACAAAAGACTGTCCCGAAAAAACAATTACAACCTATTATGTATGCTGCGGGCCGGAGTTTCCTAATACATTCGTTCACTCGCCGCTTATTGAATCGCGCATGATGGGCTTTTTTGCCATTCAGGGCGGCTACGATGGGTTCCTGCGGTGGGCATATAACGACTGGTCCGAAAGTCCCTACGAACATGTTCAATGGCAGGCGCATATTACGTTCCCGTCGGGAGACACATTCTTAGTCTATCCCGGCGAAAACGGGCCTATATCGAGTCTGCGCTGGGAACAGCTTCGTGAAGGCATTCAGGACTATGAACTCGCGGTGATCGCCTCGGAGAACATGCGCTCATCAGAAGAGATGGTGGATTACGAACAGGCTATCACTCTTGCCTGCAGAAACGTAGACGGAAGGCAGAAATCAACAGGGGATGTCGAAATCGCAAGAAGGCTCTTGATACCGATTGCAGAACATCAGAATGAATAAAACAGTTGACGGTTATTATGGGGCGCGGAGAATCCGCGCCCCATATTTGTTTAGCGCTTAAAGATATTCTTGGCGCGGTTGATTACATTATCGGTCTTTTCGATCTTGTCGAGAGCTTCGTCCGCCTGATCGACAACGTTAGTGGAATCGTCATCATCAGAGACTTCTTCATTTTCTTTGTCTTGATCCGCATTGTTGTCTTTCTTCACTTTTGCCTGGTCCGGCTCACTGGACTCTTCTTCATCATCCATCTGCATTGCAGCGCCTAAAGTCATGCAGGCGGTGGAGCGAATAACCACATTGGTCACAATGTCGTCTCTATCCTGAATCTTGTCGGCTCCGAAGGCGACTATTGTCAGCATGGGGTTTTCCTGCCCTCTGAAGATACCGGCGGGGATGCAGCACGAAGTCGCATCGCCGGGAAGCAAAATTCCCTTTTCGATATAGTCATCGAGGTCCGATTTCTTGATTGCTTTGAACTGCAGGTCCATCGGGATATCGGGGCTGGAACTTGAAGTCCAGGTAACCATCTCGCTATTTGACGAGGCAAACGCCATCAGCAGATAGGCCTTGGCATTGGGCACGCTTTTCCATTTAATGGGAATAGCATTTGCAACATCTGCGCCTTTCTTGCCCGGCTCCGTTATCTCGATTGCGGCCAGGAAATCTTGTGAGTCTTTGAGCTTGACGGTGGTGTTGCCGCAGAAGTTGGTTGTAAGGTCATATTCGCCTGGAGCAGCGGCTTCGTTATCTATACCCTTGAAATCTCCGTGCGGCCAGTAGGCATGGGTGTTGTTTTCATCTAAGATGCGGCTCGCTGTCATTTTGTCCGGCTTCATCATCTTTTGAGCAGCCACACCCATGGATTTGGTATCGAGAATCTTCGGCTGGCCGTCAGCGATAGTCTGCCCGCAGCCCCAGTAGGCCTTGATCGTCATATCACCGGACTTGCCGCCCTGCTCGTCCTTCGTGGAAAACGTCTCACTTGCCGATTTCTCAGGAAGATCAATCTGCAGGTCCACTTTGGGTCCCAGCTTCAGCCCTTCCGGGATAGCGCACTCTGCCTTATAGCTGCCCTGCGGCTTTTGACCGCTGGTCAGGTCCATAGTGATCGTCCTGGTTGGCGCATTCATGTCGGGAATTTTCATGCCGGGTATCTTTGTCATACCGGATATACCGGGCATAAACATCCGAGCGGTTGTAATGGTGATTACAAATAAGACTTTTGGGTCCACAAGCGTATCCTCCATGCAAAATAGCTGAACCATTTTACCATGTTTTTTGGCAATTTGACGGAAGAAATTGCTGTGGGAGAGAGTCCAGTCGGTCTATGCCGACTTGGTGTCTTTGTAGCTGTGACTATGGTCGCAAAGACACTGTTTTGTCAGACGCAAAATTATGATGCGTTCGCCCTGTCATACTTCTTGACAACACTGCACTCTGATCGTATGATGAGTTAGAATTGGCCGCCGGATCCTCCCGCGCGGCTCGCGTATCAAGTAAGAGGGGAATTTCAAATGAGTAAGTTTTCTCAGCTTGCAAAGCCGGCCGTCGTGCCGCCTCTGCATAAAGATTTCGCCCCCGCGGCTCTGGTCAATCGCGCATTTTTGCGTATGGTCGAAGAGTCCGGTGAAGGCGTAAACCTGGTAATCGCGCTTGAAAGAGGCGATGGGTCAGTATCCGTATTCAATACAAAGTGCTTTGCTGAAGGCTCCGCCGATGCCGATCTTAATCTACCGTTTGCTGAGCGGGTAGTAAAGACGCTTCTCTGGCAGCGGGGAGGCTGGAAAGTCATCGTCGGCGGACCCAAGAGTGTCGGTGAGCACATCAAGAAAGTCTATACATCCACAGGAGCCCGCAAATTTGACGCCGATTTTATGGGCGGCGTATACGAGCACCCATTTACTGTGGAGATAACTGACGCGGACAAGATCCCCGCGCCCTCCGAAGGCACCATACCTCTCGGTGGTCACCTTGACGGTTGCAGAATAGGCTTCGACCTCGGCGCAAGCGACCGCAAAGTCTCCGCCGTAATCGACGGCGAGGCTGTCTATACCGAAGAAGTCAACTGGGACCCTCGCAACGCAACCGACCCGGCTTACCATTACAATGAGATAAACACGGCTCTCAAGACCGCCGCATCGCATATGCCCAGAGTAGATGCTGTCGGCGGAAGCTCGGCTGGAGTTTATATCAATAACCGTCCGCGCGTCGCGTCGCTCTTCAGAGGTGTGCCGAAAGATAAGTTTGATAAGATAGAAAACCTGTTCATCGACCTCAAGAAAGAATGGGGCGGAATCCCGTTTGATGTAGTCAACGACGGTGAAGTCACCGCGCTTGCCGGAGCTATGTCCCTAAAGGACGACTCTGTACTGGGCGTGGCTATGGGATCGAGCGAGGCTGGCGGATATGTTACACCAGCCGGTGAGATCACATCATGGCTCAATGAGGTCGCGTTCATTCCCATAGACTATGGCGACGATGCGCCAGTGGACGAATGGTCCGGCGATTTGGGCTGCGGAGCGCTGTATTTCTCCCAGCAGGCCGTCTTCAGACTCGCCAAAGAGGCTGGAATCGGGATTGACGATAGCCTTGGTCTTGCCGAAAAGCTCAAGTCAGTCCAGAACCTGCTTAACGCGAATGACGAGAGAGCGATCAAGATTTGGGAGAGCATCGGTGTTTTCACCGGCTATGGAGTCGCGCACTATGCGATGTTCTACGAACTCAAGCATGTGCTCATCCTTGGCCGAGTGACTTCGTTTGAGGGCGGAAACATCATTCTTGCTCAGGCTAAGAAGGTCCTCGAGACCGAGTTCCCTGAACTTGCAAAGAAGATAGAACTCCATTTGCCTGATGAAAAGATCCGGCGTATAGGTCAGGCTGTGGCTGCTGCTAGTTTGCCTGTCATACCGCGCTGATTATACTCAACCACGGACAGAATAAGGGGAAACACGGAATTCAATTTCGTGCTTCCCCTTTTGTGTTTTTTGGGTGCTGTCGGGCCAACTGCTAAAGGTAATGTAACACTGCCATTGCAGTAATGTTAAGTTGTTCTTACATGCCCCGTTTGAGCTTGACTGTCCGCTATTGTTTCCCGTAGCATGATCACGAGCAAAAATTGGAGTGTCATTATGCGAAGAACAAAAATAGTATGCACCATCGGACCGGCAAGCAATTCACCGGAAAAGATAATGAAGTTAATTAAGGCTGGGATGAACGTAGCCAGGCTCAACTTCTCTCACGGAACACATGATGAACACCTGGCCCAGATTATACTTATCAGGCGAATATCCGAAAAACTCGGCAAGACTGTCGGAATTCTGCAGGACCTCTCCGGCCCTAAGATCCGCATCGGCAAGATCGCCAAGCCGCCCGTCATGCTTATCCCCGGGCAGACATACACCTTTACCTCATCTGAAGTCGAGGGTAACGCCGAGCATGTCACGCTGCCGTTTCCCAACCTTGCAAACCAGGTCAAAAAGGGCCAGATGATATATGTGGATGATGCCAAGCTGGAGTTTAGGGTCATTTCCACCACCACGAAGGACATTGTCACCAAGGTCGTAATAGGGGGCGAGCTTTATTCAAACAAGGGCTTTACCGTTCCGGGAGCAGACTACGACGTGCCGGGGGTGACTCAAAAGGACAAGGATGACCTGCGATTCGGCCTGGAGCACGGCGTTGACTGGGTGGCAAGCTCATTCGTGCGTTCGGCTGAAGATGTGAAGCCTCTGAGAAAAGTTATGCGGGAGGTCGGCAAGCGCGCTCCGATAATTGCAAAAATCGAGCGCCCCGAAGCTGTGCGCAACGTGATCAGCATTATCGAAGAATACGACGGCATTATGGTCGCGCGGGGAGACCTCGGCATCGAACTGCCGATAGACGAGGTCCCGGCAATCCAGAAAAACATCATTCGGCATTGCAATCGCCTCGGCAAGCCGGTGATTACTGCCACACAGATGCTCGACTCAATGATATCCAACCCGCGCCCCACCCGTGCCGAGGTGACTGACGTCGCCAACGCCATTATAGACGGAACGGACGCAACCATGCTCTCAGGCGAGACTGCCATGGGTGAGTTTCCTATTGAAACAGTCCAAATGATGGACAAGATCGCTCGCAGCACTGAGAGGTCGCTGGATTACAAGAGCATGAGCGAAAGACGCATGGCATACCCCACTCATGACAATACCGAGGCTATCGGTGAAGCTGCGGCCAAGCTGGCGCAGGATATAAAGGTCGCGGCAATCGTCACCTGCACTTACGGTGGAACTACAGCCAGGCTGGTGAGTAAATATCGCCCGGAGGCGCGGATTATAGCCGCTGCATCAAACGATGAGACAGCCAGGCGCCTGGCTCTTTCTTGGGGAGTCAGCCCGATCTTTGTCGAAATGGCAAAAGACACAGACGGCTTGATCGAAAACGCAGTCGAGGCTGCATACGACAATAAGCTTATAAAGAAAGGCGATACCGTGCTGGTGATTGCAGGAGTGCCGGTGGGAATTCCGGGCAATACGAGCCTGATAAGGGTGCTGACTGTGGAATAAGACGGCTTTGTCAGCGAGATAAAGCTAGTGTTACAGCATAATAAAACGGTCCGGATGCAACCGTCCCAATCCATGCACCGGACCGCTATATTTATCAGGGCTTTTCTTCCCAGCTCGGCGTGCCCTCGGACTTACCGGGTGTGCCGCCTGCCTGAGTGCCCCCTGCCGGGACACCGCCAGTCACCTTGGTCCCGGTGATGCCGCCGGTAACGGCTATCTCATCTCCACTTTCGTAAAATTCCGCTTCGTCTATTTCATACTCGGATTCAATAAAACCTCGCTTACGGACTTCCTCGATTTCCTCTTCTTCAGTAAGTCCGCGCGTGCCATGTCTATATCGGCCTTTATCCGGGTTTTCGCCTGCCGGTGTTCCTATTTCAGCGCGTTCCTGCGCGGGGGTCCTGCCTTCTATATCACGCTCATTTGTCATGTCCACCACCCCTTTCGGGAGGGATTTTATGCCCATATTACCTTTACCATTCAGGGGCAAAAAATATGTGAGGCGAGCATTTTAGTCAAAAAGTTAAAAAGTCAAAAAGCAAAGGAATTGCATATGCAAGACCCCAACTTTTTGACTTTCAAACTTTAAGACTTTTCGACTGATTTAGTGCATCTCGACTTCGCAGGTGCCGATTCCACCTCGGAAATAGTTGAACTGCACATTCGGATGCAGGGAGAGCAGAGACATAGGCACGGCGCTGTCGGCGATCTTTTTGCCGATCATAAACGCGGTGAGCCTCTGGCCGAACGCGTTATCGTGCATACCCGCCTGCCAGATGGATATCTTCTCGGCTTTCCAAGTCTGAACCGGCCCTACACTCACGGCCTGGTTCGGCACGAGGTCGACCTTACCGCCGCCTGATGTGCGCGCGTTTTGCATGACCGTTACCGGATGCAGGTCCACTACGCGCGTAGAGAGTTTCAGATACTCCTCAGGGGTGGGCGGATTGTCTTTGTAAGCGCCCTCACGCCTCAGGGGGTCGTTGAACGCCCAGTGCTTGGTGTCGCCCTGACCGCCCTGCATTACCGCGCACTTGACTCCTTCCCAACTCGCGACGTATTCCGCCGGGTCGGCTTTCGGGAAGTGCATATTGGATGCGGGCATGGCAAGCTCGGGTTTGATCCTGTTGAAACACATCTCCTTGTCCGCCTTGGCAAATGAAAGGGGATGATCCTCAGGAGCCTCTTTACCGTTGATGAACCATTCGTCCATTCCCCAGAAATGGGAGTCCTTGAGGTTAAGACCTATAGAGTTGACTATCCGGGCAACTAATGGAAGCTGCTCGGTCGGGCCGATGGGTCCGCAGATTCCTACCGGGTTATCCGGTGTGGACTGCTTCCAAGCCTCGATATACTCCAGAGCCTCGGCGCAGTAGAACTCTTCGAGTGTGTCATAAAAGACGACCTTGAACCCGGGCCGTGATAGAGCGACCATGTCCTCTGCCGTCAGTTTTGCGGCAGCGTCCAGGATCTCCTGGTCGAGAGTAGTATAGTCCCACCAATCGGGAGCGATTTTGCTTAATGGTCTTGACATTTTCTTCTCCTTTACAAGCTTTGAGGTTGGTTACCGCCAATATCAGTCTATAAAACCAATTCTGCCAGCACATAGCGCAGCGGATCAAAATCTTCAGATGCAAAGCCCAGATGCGAGTGTCTCCTCCAACCCTCGGCATGCTCGAATTTGCCGGACATACGACCTACCTGAGCAGACATATCCGTCATCATGTTCAGATAGTTATCCAGACCCTGGGTCTTGTCCAACCACTCTTTCTGACTCTTATGGCAGGAAAGCATACTTTTCTTGCGTTCAATTACACCCGATATATCCACATAGAAATCCGGGGTGATAGGTCTTCTCAACTGGTCCGTCAGTCCGTAAGGCAGAGCATGGTAAATCGCCATCTCGTTATCTATTGCAGCGGAAGGCGGATCTGTCGGATAGTTGGGCATGTTTCTGCAAAAGGCAGCCGTTACCATCAGACGGCAGGAGTTCATATGATCCTCCATATAGTCCTGAGGCGACGGCAGGAACAGAACCTCAGGCCGCACGTCCCTAATGATTTTACACAGCTTGCTTACAAGAGCGTCTGTGTATAAAATTTCAAGGTCGTTTACCAGCGGCTCATGATATGTCGCGCCGATAAGAGCGGCAGCATTGCGGGACTCCTGAGTCCTGACCCTCGCGGTCTCCTCCGGCCCCATTGTAACCGATCCACATGAGCCGTTGGCAATGTTCATGTAATGCAGTTCGTAGCCCACATCCCTGAGCATTATCAGAGTGCCGGCCATCATCAGCTCGATATCATCGGGATGCGCAACGGCTGCCATTGCTATCTTCATCAGAAGTCCATTCTCTTTC
This sequence comes from Armatimonadota bacterium, assembly GCA_039679645.1. NCBI lineage: Bacteria > Bacillati > Armatimonadota > Armatimonadota bacterium. The sequence continues at coordinate 57,081 of JBDKUO010000013.1, read as the reverse complement.
AATCAGGTTACGTCAATGAATGGTTGTACGTGTTGCGGATAGATTCCTTTGTAATTCGTTATCGGCATAGCTTAGCAGCACATCAGAGGATGAAAAAGATAGGGCGCGGGATAAACCCGCGCCCTGGAATATCATCTACTTCAAGTGTTTGAACTGTGGCAGCCAGTCTTTATTGGCTTGGAACATCTCGTCGACCATCTGCTTGGTCTCTTCCATACTCAGCATTGCGGAGGTCAGCGGATCGAAGAGGATGGCGTGGAAGATCATGGTCGGGTCTCCCGCAAGGCATCCCTCGACTGCAAGCTCCTCGCAGCGTGCGCTGATATTATTTAGCAGCGCAAGCTGAGCAGGCAGAGCGCCGACATGCATCGGGTCGAGCCCGCGCTTTGAAGCCAGCACTGGGACTTCGACACAGCAGCCCTCCGGCAGGTTGTCTATCAGGCCGAAATTACGCACGTTGCCGTTGAACTCATAGAGATCACCGTCACCGAACGTGGCGTTGAAGATGAGAGACGCATACTCATGGCCTCTTTCGAGTTCTATGGGCTTGGCCAGCTCCTCTTTTATATTATCGCGCCATGTATCGGCTACTTTCTGATACTCGTTAAGTATATATGCATGATGGCCGGGGTTCCAATTTGTGCCGTGCGTGCAATACTTCTCGATAAGCTCCGGCCGCTTGCGGAACCATGCGACGTATTCTGAGTTGTGCCCGCTGGACTCGGTGACATAATAGCCCAGGTGCTTGAACATTTCATTGCGGACCTGCTCTTTGTTCCAGACTTCGGGGTCTTCCAAAGCCTTGCGGATCAGAGGATATGCGTCCTTGCCGTTCCATTTGTAATCCAGATACCACGCCTGGTGGTTGATTCCTGCACAGTGATATGTGATCTCTTCTTTTGGCGCGCCGATCCACTCAGCCAGCATCTCGGCAGTGCCCTGAACACTGTGGCACAGGCCCGTGACGTTTACCTTGGTAACACCCTGCATTGCGCGGCAGAGCATTGCCATCGGGTTTGTATAATTGAGCACAATCGCGTTCGGGCAATAGCGCTCGATATCTTTACAGAAATCCAGCATTACAGGAATAGTCCTGAGAGCCCGGAAGATCCCGGACGGCCCGCGGGTGTCGCCGACATTGATATCGATCCCGTACTTCATAGGAATCTCGATATCGTTTCGGAAAACGTCTACTCCGCCCTGGAGTATTGTGATGACCACACCGTCGGCGCCCTTGAGAGCTTCAGCGCGATCCGTTGTGGTTACAACCTTTGCCGGGTAATTGCCGGCTTCGACAATGTTGTCGACTGCCGATTTGATGAAGCTCAGACGCTCTGCATCAATGTCCATCAGTGCGATTGTGCTGTCCGCCAGCGCCGGGAACGTGAGAATGTCACGAACCAGCCCTCTGGTGAAGCCGAAACTGCCGGCTCCGATAAATGCGATTTTTGCCAATTTCTTAAGTCCCCTTACTTATATTAACATCTTAGCCATAGCTATCTTACTCTATATGCTTAAACTGCGGCAGCCAGTCTTTGTTAGCCTCAAACATCTCATCGACCATATTCTTGATCTCCTGCATGCTAAGTAATGCAGAGGTCAGCGGATCAAAGAGGATTGCCTGAAATACCATAGTCGGGTCCCCGGCAAGGCAGCCTTCAACCGCGAGTTCTTCGCATCGCGCGCTTATATTGTTTAACAATGCAAGCTGGGCAGGCAATGGCCCAATGTGCATCGGGTCGAGCCCTCGCTTTGACGCCAGCACGGGAACCTCAACGCAGCAGCCTTCGGGCAGATTATCTATCAGGCCGAAATTGCGGACGTTGCCGTTGAACTCGAAGAGATCACCGTCACCTATTGTAGCATTAAAGATGCTGGCGGCATATTCGTTGCCCCGGTTGAGATCGACCGGCTGCTGGAGATCTTTTTTGATATTGTCCCGCCAGGTCTTTTCGACATCTGCATACCTATCCACGATCATAGCGTGCTTGCCGTAGTTGCCTGTGCCGGATGAGCAATACCTTTCGATAAGCTCTGGCCGCTTGCGAAACCAGGCGACATACTCAGAGCTATGCCCGCTCGACTCGGTGACATAATAGCCGAGGTGGATAAACATCTCGTTTCGGACTTTCTCTTCGTTGTATACTTCGGACCTCTTCATAGCCTCGCGGACCAGAGGATATGCGTCCTTGCCGTTCCATTTGAAGTCGAGATACCATGCCTGATGGTTTATCCCCGCGCAGCGATATGTAGTCTCTTCCTCGGGAGCCCCGATCCATCGGGCAAGTATTCCGGCCAGCGCCTGAACGCTGTGGCAAAGGCCCGTTACTTTCACATTGCCGGCACCCTGCATTGCGCGGCAGAGCATTGCCATTGGGTTGGTATAGTTTAGGACAATTGCGTTCGGGCAGTATCGCTCGATATCACGGCAGATGTCCAGCATCACCGGTATGGTTCTTAATGCTCTGAAAATGCCGGAAGGCCCGCGCGTATCGCCGACGTTTATATCGATGCCATACTTCATTGGGATTTCGACATCGTTTCTGAAGACATCGACCCCGCCCTGAAGAATGGTAATAACAATCCCATCGGCGTCTTTTAACGCTTCTGCGCGGTCTGTTGTGGCTATAACCTTTGCCGGGTAATTGCCTGCCTCGACTATATTATCTACAGCGGTTTTAATAAAAGCCAGCCGCTCTTTATCGATATCCATAAGAGCGATGGTGCTGTCTTTAAGAGCGGGAAAAGTCAGAATGTCCCGCACCAAACCTCTGGTGAACAGAAAGCTTCCCGCTCCAATGAATGCTATCTTTGCCAATTTCTAAAAACCTCATTTGACTTACTTTTCAACGACACACCGTACCAATTACTTTAGTTGCAAACAGAGTGCAAAGATTCCTTCTTTTAATGCTGTAATATATGATGCATCTTAACAAATTACAGAGGCACAAAACTGGGCCAGGACTCAGCCCTGACCCAGATAGCCGTCGCGAAATGATTGATCTCGCTTTCAATTCGTTTTGAAGGGCATTACTGCGCGTATTTCATACCGGGCGCCGGTTGAACCGGCTGTCATGCCGAAAGCGCCGATTTTATCCGACACAGACTTCACCATTTTGCGATCCCTGGGCGGAGCGCCCTGCGTAAGAAAATTCGCAATGGAGCCGGGATTACAGTAAATGATAGCAGTTGCCTTTCTCGGTAAGCGTTTGACTACAGCCTGGAACGATTTGCTCTGCGTAATTGGCTGTGCTTTACCTGTAGAGGTCATAATGGCGCTTTTAAGCCCACTTGCAGTATTCGAGCCACTCATGTTAAGGACCAGGCCATCGCCGGATATGGCATCGCAAAATACACCGGTGGGCCCGAGTTCGACTATTGATGCCTTCACACCTGCTACCTTCGTGGGCTTGATCTGAACAAAACCGAATGCAGAGACCGCCGTGTGTATTTTGGCAAGAGCTTTGCCAACGACATCCGGCTTATCAACTTTAAAGACCAGTGTCAGATTGCCGCTGAACCCGTTAAGCTTGATAGGTCCTGCCGGATCGTAATATCCGCCGACCGACGTTATCCGATCAAACAGATCCGCATATGGATCGATTCCGATAAACTGCTTGATTTGACTGGATATTGCATTTACTTGCACGGCCATTTGAGGACTGGAACCCAACTGCGCTTTAATACTCTTCCATGCCTTGTCGCAGCCGGCAGTCGCAAAAACTACTGCCGCACTCTTCGGCGCAAATGATGCCAATTTATTAATTGAGACACCGGCAGTCGGAATTGGTTTTTTCATTATGCCTTTGAGGTGAAAACTTATTCCATCCACGCCAGCGTCAAAATTGCCCACGGCGACAACGTTATTTTCAACCATGCTCTTCATTGTGTCATCGGCATTGGGGGCAAATTGGCCCGAAGCCATCTTGAAAGCCGGGCCGATCAGCTTATAATAGCTTGCGCCGCTGTAGTAGACCGATGCAAATGTCGACCCGTCTTTCTTGCGCATAATCCTGAAGTATTTATTGCCTGCAAGGTTAGACTGGCCTTTGACTGTGTCTACAACTCTCTTAAAAGCCTCATCGCTGTTGGTATAGACTATACCGCTTTTTACCGCGCCGACATAGGTTGCTGTCTGTATGGAGTACGGATTCCGCGGACCCTCGAATGGAATATAGTAATAGTAAAAGCCGTCATACTCCAGCCGGTCGAATTTCATGTGGTTCTCATTGAGCTTGTTGCCCAGGGTTGTCATTACTGTTGTGGAGTCGTTTTCTCCCCTGGTTCCGATCACAGCAACCAATTGGGGGAGCTTGCCTATCATTGCCGGGAGCACTGCCACTGCACCCGTTCCATTCAGATGCGCTAACACATCACGCTTAACATCAATCTTGAACTGCTTGTTCACTTCTTCAAAGAGCTTGACTGTTGGGTCTTTAACGCCTGCATCCTTGAAAATTGCCTGCACGGCCTTGAATGCGGCATCTTTTTCGGTTGTGCGCGTAAGATCGACTGTCATGGCTGAGACGGCATCTGCAGGAACGTATATGGCCGGATCGACCGGCGGTTTGAAATACGCCGCGATCATATAGTATGCGGCAAGACATGATGCCGCCATAAGCAGCAGCACTACAATAAGAGGAATGGTCTTGTTTCGACCTCCTGGGCTAACAGGGATCAATTGTTCTTCCATAAGGTTCTCCTCATGCAGCGGGATATCTCGTCGGTTCTTACTACAAGCCGATATTCCGTACAAATCCGCATCTATCAAACAAATTCGGTTTACGCTGCCCGCATATAACGGTATATAACTACTCAGCAATATAATACCTGAAAATCAATTAAGGGGGAAATTATGCAGATCAATGTATTGATAGCTTTCTATTCACGTTATGGAAACACCCGCGCGCTGGCCGAAGCAATTGCCGAAGGCGCCAGGCAGGTCGGTGATGTAGATGTGCGCATCAGGAGGGCGGCGGACCTTGCTCCTGAAGAAGTCATTGCAAAAGACCCGCGCTGGGCGGCAGCCCGCAGAGAAATGACGGCTGCATATGAGGAACCGACCAATGAGGATATGGTGTGGGCGGACGCTATCTTCTTCGGCACTCCTACGCGCTATGGAAACCCGACTGCGGAGATGAAACTTGTGATCGACAGGACCGGACCGCTGTGGGTAAAGGGTGCGCTGGTAGACAAAGTGGCATCCGTATTTGTCAGCACGAGCACGACTCATGGCGGCAATGAATCGACACTCCTTGCCATGCTCAACCCACTTATGCATCTTGGCATGATTATCGTAGCTCCCGGTTATGCCGATCCGATTATGTTCTCGGCGGGCACGCCCTACGGCGCAAGTTCGGTGAGCGGACCGGATGCAGATCAGATGCCGACCGAAAATGACTTGGCTGCTGCCCGATTTTTGGGAAAAAGAGCTGCACAGCGGGCATTAATGCTCAAGCTCGGAAGTGAATTAATATCAAAGAGATAAATTTACATATTTGTGCGTAATCGACCGGTTTCTCCGCAGGAAGAACATTATCGAAAGAAGAATATTTCTGTGGGGGAGGTTGAGATATGCCCAAAATAATTGTTAGAAACCCCACGCCTGCGGAAGTAGAAAAGGCTGCGGATATTGCATATATAGTATTCGGCCAGGAACGCGATAAATGGCAGAGTTCATTTCACACGATCGCGGAACTGTTCGGCGAGAGATTTATCCTGGTCTGCGAGGTGGATGGTGAGCTTGTTTCCACACTAATCTGCACTCCGGGGACTGTGTATGTCGGTGAAGCGAAGATCAGCCACTCCGCCGTAGGTGCGGTATGCACACTTGCACAGCACAGACGTCATGGCTACGCACAGGCTTTGCTCACCCATTGCGTCAAGCTTCTGCGCAAAGAAGGCATTTCGACTTCATCCCTATGGCCCGCTTCGTATGAATACTATCGTAAATTCGGTTGGGAGGCAGGCTGTGAAATCAGGACATACACGGCTGATGCAAGCGCACTATCGGCAATCGGAGATTCGCGCAAAGCCCGCTGCGCTTCACTCGATGATCTGGCTGCGATAAAACTGGTTTATGATTTTTATGCCCGTGATTATAACTGCTCTACGCGCAGAACCGATGACTGGTGGGATAGAATCGTGCATCTTGATGAAGCTGTCGGCTCTGCAGTCGAAACAGGACGAAAAGTCATAGTCAGCCTTATGGAGGACGGAAGGCCTTCAGGCTATGCAATATACTCAGTGCGTACCGAAGAAGAAAGGTTAGTCTCCGTAAGCGAGATCGTAAGCAATGAAAATGAGCATAGGCGAAATATGCTTGCCCTGCTTGCGTCCCTTGAGCCTGAAGCAAAGATAAAATTTGCGGCTCCCGCCGACGACTTGTTTTTCCATGAGATACCGAATCCGAAACTGATCGAGGCGGCAGTCCGGCCATCATTTCAGTTCAGGATAATAGACCCCGAGCAGGCAATGGCTTCGCTTAAACCGATGGAGCACGTATCCTGCAGCTTTACGCTTTCTATAGATGATCCTGTGTTTAAGCATGGTTTTGAGTTCGGCGTTACGGCTGAGGGTGGAGGGGTCTCAATCGGTAAACCCGGCTCTGATGCAAAACTGCGAATGGACGTCCAAACGCTTGCAAAACTCTATACCGGCTATCTAAACCCGGTGGATGCATGGCAGCTCGGCATGATTAAGGCTGATGGAGATGCAGTGCGTGCTCTTGTAGATGCTTCCGGCGTATTCTCTTCACTTCTGCCGTTTCGATCATGGGTCGAACCGGGATAGACAGTCCACCAAAAGACCATGATTACAGCCAGGTGATATACTTATAATGCTTCAATTAATTACTGAAGCATTTTTTGTTGAGGTTTTTTTAGTTGCACATTGGCACACTGGTCTTTGTCCTGACCTACATATTGGTTTCTATGGGAGAAAACAGCACGCGCAAGCTTGACCGTCCTACAGCGGCGCTTGTCGGAGCGGTTTTGATGGTCCTGACAGGGTCTCTCACCCGTATACAAGCCGCGGCAGCCATTGACTTGGGCACCATAGCTTTACTGTTCGGAATGATGGTCCTGCTTGCAGTTTTGATACAGAGCAATCTCCCCACTCTCTTCGCGTTCAAGGTCCTCCGCCGATGCCATCACCCACATGTTCTGCTGGCTGCGGTTGTATTCGTTTCAGGGATTGCATCGGCACTCTTGCTGAACGATACTGTATGCCTGCTCGGCACTCCTATCCTGCTGGAAGTCGTTATCCAGGCGGAGCTACCGCCGGTTCCATTCCTTCTGGCGCTTGCTACAGGCTCCAACATCGGAAGCGTTATGACCCTTACCGGAAACCCGCAAAATATGATAATTGGCCGGTTTTCCGGCTGGAGCTGGGCCGGTTTCTGTGCAAGAATGGCGCCTGTCGGGCTGATTTGCCTTGTAATAGACTGGGCTTTATTGTTGCTGCTGTTTCGTAAACAGCTAATGCATGTTGAAATGCCCAGAGAATATGCACACAGGCCTGAGACCGAGATAAAACGTAAACTCGCGGTCCGCGGGTCTATGGTCTTCGTAGCGTTCATTGTCGCGATTATGCTGGGCGCGCCAATGGATTTTGCAGCGGTCGTGGCAGCCGCATTCCTACTTGTCTGGATAAATCGCCCGCCAAGGCTCACTCTTGAGATGGTAGACTGGTCACTTTTACTGTTCTTTGCAGGGCTGTTTATTGTCGTTGAAGGTTTCGTTAGGACTGACCACGCACTGCTGGAACGCAGCCTCAGTTCTTTAGGGACTAAAACCGGACTTGCAAGCATGATTAAATGGAGCATGGTTTCAGTCTTGGGCAGCAATATATTCTCCAATGTGCCGTTTGTGCTTATTGCCGGTCATTGGATCGATAAGATGAGTGAGCCGAAATTTTTCTGGCTGCTTCTGGCGCTCACAAGCACATTCGCAGGAAATTTGACTCTTTTCGGAAGTGTAGCTAATTTGATAGTGGCACAGCGCTCGCAAAAAGATGTGCAGCTTTCATTCTGGGACTTTCTGCGAGCCGGAGTTCCTGTGACTCTGCTGACCACTCTCGTCGGCGTTGCTATGCTATGGGTATTCTATCTATTCGGATGGGTTTAAGGGCACATTCCGAATTACGGCAGCCCTTTCACGGACGTATTACGCGTTTCTCCATGATTGAGTATTTTGGCGTGCAGGGAAAACAGGCACATGGATGGACACTCATTGGGATTAGTTTTCGGCATTTGTTTCGCTTAGGAGTTTAGCATGTCTGTGAAATATTCGATCCGCCGGTTTGGATTTTCAATTATGGCAATTTGCCTTATAATATGCGCACCTAACGTATATGCGCAGGATTCCCCCGCGGCGCTTACCAGTAATAATAAGCATTGCATCAGCCTGGACTATATTGCCGGTTGGATGGGAATAAAGGTAAAAACGCACAACGCCGGTGAAAGCGTGCGCTTGAGCAATGGCAAAAACACGCTTGTGATGGATTCAGGCAGTATTGTCGCGACGAGCGGAAGTAAGACGATTTTGCTGTCGACATGTCCTATTCTTAGGGATGGCGTTTTTTATGTTCCCACTAAGGCTGTCGTTCGAGCTTTTGGGGGCAGGGCAACTGATACCGCAGATGGTTTACAATTAGACTTTGCCGGCAAGTCGACGACAGTACCGTATCCGGCTGCAACCCAACCGGCCAGCCCCATCGATAAAATAAACGCGGACATATCGGACCCGCGTATTTCTCTTTCATCCCTGGCAAAGACACCCGTAAAATCCTCGCGGCTGTGGACATATCTGAACGATTTCAATGCGGCCGCATCTCGAGTCCAGCCGGTGCTTAAAGCAGTCTCCAGTTCTTCGGCGCTCACTTTTCTGAGCCGAATCCCGGTAGTCGGCACGCCGGTTTCCATCACTCAGTATACGGCTCATTGTTTGAACGCCAGCATCCAGGCATCTCAGTTTCTGGCAAAGATGCACTCTCAATCCGACGTTCCGGTCAGGAAAGCAATCGAGGCTGTAAATTTATTCCAAAAATCCCCATCAATCGACAATGTAAAGTCCGCTGTTCCGGCATGGAAATCTGCGGCGACTGCTCTGGATAAGCAGTTGGCTCAGACTGACAGCACGATTGCTCTCACACAGAAAATGATAAACGCGGTAACGACAGTTGAGGACAAGGTTGGAGACCGCCTTGGCAGGAAAGCCGCCAGTGAGCATGTGGCCGGGCTTACTACTTTTAACAGAGCCGCCCGGCAGTATCTGCTCCGGCTCCAGGGCAGCAAGTGGGAGCAGTCATCGCTGAAATCTTACTTCAATCGCCTGGCGGACGATGGGGCGAAATTGTAAGATTCATGGAATCGCCAGCAAAATACTATACTCTAGAGGATATTAATGAACCTGGAAAGCTTTCATACCAGCCGATACCAGCTCGACGTGGAGTATGATGACCGGCTGCAAAAAATAGTGCTTACGGACACCTATTCAGGCGTGCGCTTTGCCGACAGTGAATACCGATATTCGGCTTTTGTGGAATATGACGACAAGATCGTTCACCTTGAAGGTCTTTTTTCACCTGTCATCAATGAAGAGGTCTCGCCGCGCGCAGGCAAGGTTGTGACAATCAGCGGCACGTTGGGCAAGCCGGACGACCAGTCTTGGGTTAAAGTGGTGCAGAAGTTTTATCTGCCCGAAGGAGGCGAGTATCTGGAGGAGCAGATAACCCTTCGTAACCTGGGACAAAAGGACCTGGTACTTCGCGGCTACCGGTTCGGATTCCGCAAGAGGCTGGAGAAACCCAGCCGCTACGGCGGGCCAGGCATAGATATTGAAGATTACAGACTCGTCGCACTCCCGTTCAGACTTCAGCCCGATGGTAAAAAGCATGACTATCTGCTAGATGACCTCTATCACGGTAGATATGAGTGCTCGGAGTTTCATAACGTCCAGAGGCTTGTTCAGGAGGTCGTCGACAAGGATCGCGGCAGAAGTGAAGGCTGGGCTTGGACTGACGGCGAGAACGGTCTTCTGATTATAAAATATAATCCCGATTCCATCGAGTATTCCATGCTCGACACGGAACTTCGAGATGGTGGAAAATTTCTCACTTTCGGCGGAGCGTCAGCGTCACTATATAACGAGCCGACTGAGGCGCGCAAACTTAAGGCAGAGGCGGAGTCGATCTTCGGAAAGACTCGCTATCACTTCTATGAGGGTCTGTGGAGACAGGGCAGCTATATGTTCCGAGAGTTCATGAACTCCAAAGGGCATGGCCTGCCGGAAAACTACGACCCGCCCGTCCACTGGAACGAGCTTTACAACATCGGCTGGCATCACAACAACAAGGAAGCTCTGGCACAGCATTATTCAATCGAAGCCCTGGAGCGGGAGGCAGGCATGGCGCGCGAGGCAGGCTGCGACTCGCTGTATCTTGATCCGGGTTGGGAGGTCTGCGAAGGCGGGACCACTTGGGATATCGAGCGACTGGGCGATGTCACGGAATTTATTAATACGATAAGAGATAAATACGGCCTCAAGACGGCATTTCGCACTATTGGTCGCAGCTACTGCGACGATTATCCCGGCCTGTATCGCCGCCGCGCAGACGGCAGTATCGGCTACTACGCGCCATATGATCAAAAGCCGTTCTACGAGCCGTGCGTCTGCTCCAACGATTATCAAGAAGAAAAGCTCAAGAGAATACGCGCGCTCGCAGATGCAGGAATGAGCTTTGTAATGTTTGATGAGTTCGACTGGCGCGGAGCGTGTTATAATCCGAATCACGGCCATGCTGTTCCCACCACTCCCAACATGCATGCGCGTGCGGTTTTGGAACTCTCGCGCAAGCTCCATGAGAGCCACCCCGATATTTTGACGGAGGTGCATGACCCGATATGGCCATGGGGAGTGCGCTACCTGCCGATGTACTATCTGCATGGCAGCGAAGCTTTCGACGAGGCATGGGCGTTCGAGTTTATGTGGGACCCATTCGAAGACCTGCTCTCCGGCAAGGCATTGAGCCTTTTTTATTATAACTTGTGTTACGAAATTCCGCTGTACCTGCACATCAACATGGATAGGGACAACGACAACTGCCTCGCGTTCTGGTGGTATGCAAGCACCATCCGGCATCTCGGCATTGGCGGCGGCGGTAACAACCCGAAGCGTTTTGCATGTTATAAACAGGCTATGGCGGAGTATAAAGAGCTGAAGGACCTCTATAGTCGAGGCAGATTCTTTGGAATCGACGAGCTGACACACATCCATTTGCTTGCAGAGTCGGGCAGGTGTGTGGTCAACTCTTTCAACCTCACCGATACGCACGTCTCGCGCAGGGTGGCGCTGAGATTGAGCGACCTGGGACTCTTCGAAGACGTAACGGTAGACGGCGCACCCTATGAGCATGTCGGAGACAAACTTATTCTTGACCTTCAAATACCGCCGTTCAGCCCTGTCATAGTTAAGGTGTTCTTCAAACTGGTGAGCTAACACCTCCACACATAGTTCCGGCTCCCTCCAGGTAAGATACCTGGAGGGATTTCGAAGGACCCTATCTTGCCTACTGTCTATTGCCTCTAGCCTGTTATCTGTTACCTGACCTCTTTCAGAAATTGCTGTTCGGCCTGAGCCAATACGGCGCGTTCCAGCCATACGGCCAGCCTGGAGGAATCTGACCCGCTGCGCAGAATGCTCCGCACCTTACCCAAGGATCAACTCTGACTACAGTTGGCGGACATGTATTGCATGGGCCCGCTCCAATTTCGCATTGGGTTCTGTTCCAGGCAGGAGCCTGACAGGTCGGGCAGACTGTGCTCAAGTCTGGTTGACCGTAGCATGCTCTACACTCGGCTGCCATTGCCGCCATTGAAGACGCAATCAAGACCACAAAAGCCATGAAGGCAAATACATATACCGTTTTCATCGAAACACTTCCTTTACGAGATTAGCTGCTTCTCATGTGAAGTTTACCCACCTGATTCGGCGAAAACCCGACAATCTGTTATAATAGCTCAAATAGGTATTAGGTGTTAGGTATTGGGTGTTAGGGAATGAGAGGTAACGGCTCAAGCCCTGCTTCCTTTACCTGAGCGGGAGGTATTGCAGGATATGACGCCTGGACCATGGTTTGGACTAAAGGGCAAAGCGGCGCGTAAAACAGCCAGGAAGAGCGTTGACGCGCTGCCGGACGGGTTATGGACGAAATGCCCGAAGTGCAGCGAAATACTGTTTAACAAAGAACTGGAAAAAAATCTGCGCGTTTGCGGCAAGTGCGGATATCACTATAAACTCGGGGCCGTTGATCGTATTGAGATTACAATAGACGACGGTACATTTGTTGAGATGGACGCCGGCCTTACAGCCATCAATCCGCTTGATTTTCCTGAGTATGAGACCAAAGTCGCCAAGGGCAAAATGATGTCCGGCCTCAGCGAGGCGATAATTACCGGAACGGGCGAGATATGCGGTATCGAAGTGGCGCTAGGAGTGGCGGACTTCAGGTTTATGGGCGGAAGTATGGGAAGCGTCGTCGGCGAGAAGGTCGTTCGAGTGATAGAGCACGCCATAGAAAACAAGCTGCCTGTGATCCAATTTACTACCTCGGGCGGCGCAAGGATGCAGGAAGGCATTCTTTCGCTGATGCAAATGGCAAAGACAGCCGCCGCGTGCGCGCGGCTGAGCAAAGCCGGGCTGCCGTATATTGTCGTCTTCACAGACCCGACTACCGCGGGCGTGCATGCCAGCTATGCATCAATTGGTGATTTTATATTCGCTGAGCCTGGGGCGCTGGTCGGTTTTGCGGGCGCGCGGGTCGCACAGCAGGCGGGTGTGATCCATCGGCCGGACAACTTCCAGACATCCGAGTTCCAGCTCGAACACGGCATGATCGACAGAATTGTGCCGCGCAGGGAGCTTAAGTCCACGCTCATAAAGGTGCTGCAGTTCTGCGGCTTTAAGGAGAAAGAAGATGCCGCCTAGCGAATGGAATGTGCTTGATTTTGAAAAACCGATAACCGAGCTGGATACCCAAATAGCTGAGATCAGACGGCTCACTATGGAGCGCGGTGAGGACAGGTCGGCAGATATAGCGATCCTTGAAAAAGACCGTGACAGGCTGCTGGCCGAGATATTCGCGAACCTGAGCACCTGGGACAGGGTATTGCTTGCTCGTCACCCGAAGCGGCCTTATACGCTTGATTATGTCAGAGTGATGTTCGATGATTATACCGAGCTTTCAGGTGACAGGCTCTTTGCGGACGACCACGCAATGGTCGGCGGGATCGCCACACTCGAAGACAGGCAGGTTATGTTTGTCGGCCATCAAAAGGGGCGCGATCTGAAGGACCGCCAGTATCGCAACTTCGGCAGCGCCAAGCCCGAAGGCTACCGAAAAGCGCTCAGACTGATGAAACTGGCAGAAAAGTTTAAGAGACCGGTTATCTGCCTTGTGGATACGCCTGCCGCCGACTGCAGTGTCGGCTCGGAAGAGCGCGGCATCAGCGAGGCAATCGCACGCAACCTGATGGAGATGTCGACGCTGGAGACGCCGGTGATCTCTGTTGTGCTCGGTGAAGGCGGAAGCGGTGGCGCGCTCGGCATTGCAGTTGCCGACCGGGTCCTGATGCTCGAGCATGCAATCTACTCCGTTATCCCGCCTGAAAGCTGCGCGGCGATACTCTGGCGTGACCCGACCAAACACAAAGAGATGGCCGAAGCTCTGAAGATAACCAGTAGCGACGCTTTGAGACTCGGTGTGATAGACGAGATTATCGCTGAGCCGCCCGGCGGAGCTCACAGAAATGTAGACCTTGCCGCGCGAAACATAAAGACTGCGCTCATCAAGCATCTGGACCAGCTCGAAAAGCTTAAAATCCCCAAGCTCCTGGATGAGCGCTATAAGAAGTTCACAAGCATGGGGCTCTATATGGAACCATCCGAACAATAAAAAGCAGGCAGTCGGCTGAGGCCGACTGCTTTTTTTACATTACCCCGACGTTGTCGGCTGCCTCGGCCTTTCTAGCCATTAAAACCGCCTGAAGACCTCGGCCTACGCAAAAGAGCGCAAAAGCATGAAACGCAATCATAAGCCAATCACGCGCAACAATCACAAGCAGCGTATCCAGACCATACAGAATAATTCCTGTGATAAAGGCCCATCTGGCCCGGCGGCAGGCGAAGTAGCCGAACACTACATACATGCCTACAATAATCAGGTTTATCGGCAAAAGGATAATTGTTGCATACCCTCCATATTCTCTGATTGCCATATCCAATAAAAGTGTAAATCCCAAACCGATGACGAATCCCCAATCCATTCCAGCTAGAGCGACTACTGTATTGATAAGTGAGAGTCCGGCAATCCAGTAAAACCAGTTTCCGCCGGATTTGATAGCAGCGTCGTAGACACTCAATTTTACAGCGGTGTTTGGATTAGGCTGTGGCTGGTATGTTGCAACTGCCGGTTGGTTCATAACAGGGTCGAGTGGTGGAGATGCAACTGCAGCGGAATTAAAGTCATATGCGCAGAGCACGCACTTAACGACATCATCTCTATTTTCCCAATTGCACTTCGGACATTTAATCATCGAGTTGCCTCCATGTTGCTCCCTCGTGCTTAGCAGGGCGGCTAATAATCCAGTATCATAACATGTATGAGGTTACATTTCAATATTCGATAACACAATCGAACCATATTGTTATATTTACGTATTGTGCATTGGGGCAGCGCTCGCTATTTTGTAAAACTCACCAAGTTTCTGTTCGTATTCTTCCAAGTTTATGAGCAATCTGCTTGAGCTTCCTTTGTCGGTATAACGCTCGACAATATCAGGTATTGACTCGAGCCTGGTTTGCAGAATCGGATGGGAGTCATATTTATTCTCGACTTCAATCAGGCGGTGCTTGTAGTGCGCATTGGCCAAATCTGTCAGCTTGGGAAGAGAAGATCGAAAAGCAGTGTAATAACTGCAGTTATCGGGGTTGTTTTCCATGACAATCTTCTTTGCCGACTCATCCCAGAAAGTGGGCATCAACCCCGCAGTTTTCATTAAGGCTATCTTGAAACTCTGGCTGCCGCAAGTTAATGCTGAAATCATGTCGGCTCTTTTTTCACGTGTGCGCGAAATTGTCATGTTAATCAGGTGGAACAGCCTCAGGTAGATATCCAGCAGGAAACGTGGAGCCATCATCGGCAGCGCTTGAGACATGGAATCACTTTCGTTAATGCACTCTGTCATCGTCGCACATGCCGTAACTGCTCCGCTATAAACCGGAACCACTCTAGAGCTGTAAAGCGTGTCTCCGCCGGAGAAATGAGCAAACTCATGCGCAAGAATGGCCCGTAGTTCATTTATTGTCAATCCGGCAACCAACGGAAGTCCGATCGCAAGAATCCTGCCTTTTGCCCGCCCGTTCAATGTCTCGATTTTGGACTGGCACACGTAAAATGTCGGTTCGGCATGGATCATCACATAATCGGGGAGACCGGTTCCCACAGCCGAGCAAAGACCTGCAATAAACTTGCCGAGTTCGGGCTCTTTATTCAGTGGAACTATAAGCGCCGGTTCAAATTGTGGTTTGCTCCATATTGTGGCTGCTATTCCCCTGACAACCGCCCAGCATCCCATCAGCGCGCCGATCATAAGGAGTATAACAATCCCGAGCAATTTTACCGGAACGCGATGGCCGGACGTCATCCAGGTAAACACCCAGTAACAAACAAAGCCCGTGCCGCCAAGCATTGCAGCAGCGCAGCCTAAAAGCAATATATATACCCCAGGCACGAACAACAATGAAATATAGACCAATATTGCCGGTGGGTTTGGCATGTTTTCGCATTTTACTTTTGTTGACATGTTGTTCTCACCTGTTGTATAGACATTCTATCTTTTTGCTTACTTCATCAACACATCCTTTTCCTTCTGCTCAATTGATACAGGTGCAACTTCATCCAGATCACCTTCCCACAAATACTTTCGCGTTTCAGCCACAACCACACCGCTCAGCAGCAGGAGCGAGAGCAGATTGGGAAGGGCCATCAGGGCATTTGCCGCATCCGCGAACCCCCAGACAAGAGTCGGCGTAGATACGGAGCCGAACATAACCAGGCCGACCCAAATTATTCGATACGGCAAAATCGCTTTTCGACCGACCAGATATTCCAGTGCCTTCTCGCCATAGTATGACCAGCCCAGTATCGTTGAGAACACAAATGTCGCAAGGGCTATAGTGAGCACAATCGGTCCCAAACTGTGGACAGTGCCGAACGCCGCTTCCGTGAGAGCGCCTGCGCCTCCATCGAAATGCATTTTCCAGACGCCGGTGTTTACGAGCACCAGACCTGTGATAGCGCATACCACGACCGTATCCCAGAACGTGCCGGTAGATGAAACCAGCGCCTGCCGGACGGGGTTTTTCGTCTGGGCCGCAGCCGCTACTATTGGCGCCGAGCCAAGTCCGGATTCATTTGAGAAGAGTCCTCTGGCGACTCCCCACCTTGCTGCAATCATTATTGTGGCCCCAAGAAACCCGCCGACAGCCGCCTGCCCGGTAAATGCCGATTTAAAAATCAGCGCGAGGGTGTGTGGTATCTGCGAAGCTCCCGTTGCCAGAATAATCAGACTGCCTACTATATAAAAGATCGCCATAAATGGTACCAGAGCCGAGCAAACATTTGCGATGGACTTTATACCGCCGAGGATCACAATAGCGGTAAGCACAGTCATTACTATCCCCGAGACCCAATATGGTGCGCCGAAAGCGCTGTGAGCGCGCTGCGCAAGCGCATTTGCCTGAACAATATTGCCTATCCCAAACGCCGCAATTGCCGTGAACACGGCAAAAAGCACACCTGCCCATTTCATCTTGAGTCCGCGTTCCAGGGCATACATCGGCCCGCCGAGCATATGGCCGTCTGATGTATGCACCCTGAATTTTACAGCCAGCAGAGCCTCGCTGTATTTGGTAGCGATCCCCAGCACGCCGGTCAGCCAGCACCAGAACACGGCTCCCGGCCCGCCTGCAGCAACTGCTGCAGCCACGCCTATGATATTGCCCGTGCCGATTGTGGCAGCCAGCGCGGTCATCAACGCTCCGAACTGGCTGACGTCACCCTCACCCTCCTTCGATCTGCCGAAAGACAGCTTGATGGCCAGCGGAATATATCGCTGAATCCCACGCAGCCTGATCGTAAGAAACAAATGCGTGCCCAGCAACAGGACCAGCATAGGCGGTCCCCAGAGGTAATTGTCGTTCAGGTAACATATAAAGCATTCGACTGATTTCATATAGCCCCCGCGCTTGTGATTTGCCATAAGGCGACAAAACATTATACAATATCGAATGAACCCGGTATTACACCGGGTGATCGCGGTATGTGAGAGTTAGCTCAAAACACAAATCTCACAACCAAAAACTGCATTATAAGGTGATTTCCATTGAAGATCTGCTGCTGTATTAAGCAAGTGCCCGGCACCACCGAGGTTAAGATCAACCCGGAGACCAACACCCTCGTGCGCGAAGGCGTTGAAACCCAGATCAACCCGTTTGACCTCTATGCCCTCGAAGAAGCCGTGCGTGTTAAAGAAAAAATGACTGCCGCGGGCGATGCGTCCACGGTGACAGTTATCTCGATGGGTCCTCCCCAGGCTGAGGATGCTCTGCGCGAGGCGATTTCGCTTGGAGCGGACGATGCCGTGCTGCTCTGCGACCGAGCGGTTGCCGGTTCGGACACATGGTGCACGTCGTTCGCGCTCGCTATGGCCGTGAAGAAACTTGCGCCGGATATGGTTTTCTGCGGAATGCAGGCCATCGACGGCGACACCGGTCAGGTCGGACCGGGGATAGCGGTGCATGCAAATTATGCCCAGGTAGCGTATGTCGCCCAGATCCAGGAGATAGACTCCAAAAAGATGAAAGTCAAGCGACTGATCGAAGAAGGCTATGAAGTCTGCGAGGTCAAGCTCCCGGCTGTGCTCACGGTCGTGAAAGAAATTAACGAGCCTAGAACCCCCAGCCTGCGCGGCAAGATGGCCGCCAAAAAGGCCGAAATCACCAAATGGGGCGCTGCTGATATAAATGCTCCGGCTGATAAAGTCGGTCTGCAGGGCTCGCCTACGCAGGTCGTTAAGATCATGACCCCGCCGTGCAGAGGCGGCGGCGAAACATATGAGGGCGAGAGCGCCGAACTCGCCGATAAGCTTTATGATGTGCTTAAGTGCATGGAGGTAGTGTGAGATGTCCATTTCAGTTGATGCGTCCAAATGTAACGGCTGCTCGCTGTGTGCGAAGAGCTGTGGAACTAATGCGATAGAGGTAAAGGACAAGCTCGCTACCATTACCATAGAAAGTTGCACTATGTGCGGCGCGTGCGTCTCGACCTGCCGGTTTAAAGCCATCTCTATCGATATAGAGAAGCAGGCTACCGAGGACCTCTCCAAGTATAAGGGAGTGTGGGTCTTCGGTGAGCAGCGAGACGGCAAAGTGGCCCCGGTTGTCTTCGAGCTTATAAATATAGGCCGCACACTCGCCGATGCCCGCAAGACCGAACTGGCCGTAGTGATCCTCGGAAACAACATTTCAGAGGCCGTAGAAGACCTCGCGAGCTACCCTGTGGACAAAGTCTACGTATATGAAGCTCCCGAGCTTGAAAACTACGATGCCGAGCGCTACTGCCGGGTGCTTACAGACGTAACCCGCGAGCTAAAGCCCGAGATTTTCCTTGCAGGCGCGACCACAACAGGCCGCAGCTTCATGTCCGGCGTGGCGATCAATCTATACACCGGCCTGACCGCAGACTGCACCGGTCTCGAAATCGGCGAAGATGGTCTGCTGCACCAGACGCGACCCGCATACGGTGGAAATATCATGGCTACGATCCTGTGCCCTTATACCAGGCCGCAGATGAGCACCGTCCGGCACAAAGTCTTTCCTACAAGCGCAAAGCGCACATCCGGCAAGGCTGAGATAGTAAACCTTGCTCCCAAGTCGAACCTGTTCAACTCCAGAAGCAAGGTGCTCGACTTCATCGAGAGCGTGGGCGAGAAGGTCAATCTCGTGGACGCCGATATCATCATCTCCGGCGGACGCGGGCTCGGCTGCCCGGAGAACTTCCAGATACTGCGCGAGCTTGCTGATGAGATAGGCGCAGCAGTGGGATCAAGCCGCGCGGCAGTCGATGCCGGCTGGATACCGTATGCGCACCAGGTCGGCCAGACGGGCAAGACTGTCTGCCCCAAGGTCTACATTGCCTGCGGGATCAGCGGCGCTGTGCAGCACCAGGTCGGCATGAAAAGTTCCGACACCATCATCGCCATAAACAAAGACCCCAATGCCCCGATCTTCTCGATTGCGGACTACGGCTTTGTAGGCGACGTGCTCGAAATACTGCCTCTGCTCACTAAAAAGATCAAGCAGATGAGAGGCGCGCCTGCTGCTTGCAAGGTGTGATGGTTTGATAGTTAGATAGTTACACTTTCCGGGTGGCGATTTCCGAATCGTCACCCAAAATCGAGGTCATTATGCAGCCTTCGAGCAAAGTATTGAGCGAACTGGTTGATAGGATAGTTGCTGTAACACAGCCTATCCGGATACTTTTGTTCGGGTCCGGCGCACGCGGCGAGATGAAACCGGATAGTGACCTTGACGTCCTCATTGTGGTCCCGGAAGGCCAAAACACAAACTCGATTGCCCGCCTCATATATCGCAACCTGATCGGCTTTGATCTCCCAGTCGATCTGGTAGTAACCACGGAATCTGACTTGAATCGTTATGGTCAGAATGTCAGCCTCGTTTATCGCAGCGCTCTTCGCGATGGGAGACAGATCTATGCCGCATAACCCTATTGAACCCGGCAGCGCAAAGGATTGGCTCCGGCATGCAGCCAGCGATCTTGCGGTCGCGTCCGAGGCAAATATTCAAGGGGTTTTGCCGCAGACTCTCTGCTTTCATGCTCAGCAGGCAGTCGAAAAGAGCCTGAAAGCAGTGCTTGTGCATCTTGGATGTGAATACCCACTGACACATGTTATTGCCCGGCTGATTACTCTCATAAAGCAGCAAGGCATTGATTGGCCTGACGAGCTAGACGCAGCAGCCGATTTGACAATATATGCTGTTCAGCTTCGATACCCCGGGGCAAATCCAGAGATTGCTCAAGAAGAGTATGATGAGGCTGTTGATATTGCAAAATGTGTGATGGAGTGGGCCGGGCATATTGTTGATTCTGCCTAATGAGTATAGTCGGATAGTCTAGTGATTACCAAGTATGGCTGGGGAGGTCTACCATGACACCTTTTACACCGCCTGAATACAATAAGGATGCTTTTAACTGCCCGTTTTGTGGAGCATATGCAAAACAAAACTGGGCAGATGTCCATGGCCATAATACATGGAAGGAAGACATAAGGTTTTCAAATTGCAGCCATTGCTATATGGATACAATATGGCGATGCATCAATGGTAATTGGCAGACGATAGATCCATTCTGTGGAACAGCTCCTCTGCCGAACAGCGATCTTCCGCCTGATATACTGGCTGATTATGAAGAAGCCCGCTCAATTGCCGGAATATCCCCGAGAAGCGCTGCAGCCTTGCTTCGCCTCGCAATAGAAAAGCTCTGCAAACACTTAGGCGAGAATGGAACAAGCATAAATGAAGACATAAAGAACCTTGTAAATAAAGGTCTGCCCGAACAAGTGCAAAAGGCGCTTGATATAGTGAGAGTTGTTGGAAACAACGCGGTCCATCCTGGAAAGCTGGACCTATTGGACGACTCCGAAACAGTAAGCAAACTATTCGGCCTTGTAAATCTGATTGCCGAAATTATGATAGCTCAGCCGAAACATATTAATGAACTGTATGATGGCCTTCCCGACAAAGAATTGGAAAAGATAGCTAAGAGAGACAAAACCCATTAGAGGATTAGGCGTTTACTATCAGTGTCATGGTAAAATACCCACAGCGAACGAGTCATGGAGGCGTAGCAATAATGAAATGGCGAGTAGTGCTTGAACAAGACACCGAGACCGGCGACTGGGCGGTTTGGTGCCCGGAACTGCCTGGATGCGTTTCGGCAGGGACAACACAGGAAGAAGCCCTGGTGAATATCCGCGAGGCCATTGCCCTTTATCTTCAGCAGGACCCAATCGAGGTCTCTTCGGAAGCGATAATTACTGAGATAGCAGCCTAATGGGAGAACGCATACGCAGAATTAAATGCCGTGACGTTGAAGAGATTCTTCATCGTTATGGATTTGAGCTTGTCTCTCAGCAAGGCAGCCACCGTAAATGGCGTAATTCGGAGCGTAAAGTACAGGTTATCGTGCCTGAGCACGCTGGTCGTGACTTACCATTGGGAACACTGCGCAATATTTTCATTAATGCCGGGATACCTGAAAAAGAGTGGAAAGTGTAAATATCTGTAAGGTCTTTGTTGAATGATAAGGACATGACCAAGAAGCTCTTAACTCCATTTGTTCTCTTAATTGGTCTGATTGCCATAACATGTATTTCCTATACATGGGAATGGACTCGTTACCGCTGTCCATATTGCGGAGCAGTCGAATCACGCACGAAAATCGCATCATTCAACTTACCGGTCAAAACGCAAGAAGGACCTCTGGCTGCCTATTGGAAAAAGCATGTCGATCCGCATCATGTTCATCACTGGGTCAGCCTGTGCAAAAGCAATATCGGCATACATAGAGACTACTCTGCAAATTTCCAGACCCGTTGGTATGTGCCTGACGAGGCAATGATCGCTGTGCTAAAGTGCCTGTCCAGTAGCGAAGAGAGGAAAAAGTATGCACAATCTTTATGGATGTTGGAATCGCAAGGGAGCGAAGACCAGCACCAGTGGGCGCATAAGGTGTTTCGTACAATCGGACACTCGTATCGGGAGAATCCAGGCCGCACCGACTGGCCCAAGATTTTGAAAGCACTCGGGCGATGGCCTAAATCGCAGTAACCCCCTTGAACCCTCAATATCTTATTTCAAGCACAAAACCCATTGCCCCAAACACCTACAAATGGTAGAATCTGTACATATTCACTGCAAACAAAACATGGTGATCAATGACGCAGATCAAAAGCATACTGGCCACCGACTGTGGCAGCACAACAACCAAAGCAATTTTAATTGAAAAACAGGGTGATGAGTATCGGCTTGTAGTGAGAGGTGAAGCGCCTACTACTGTCGAGGCTCCTTTTGATGATGTAACCGTGGGTGTAGTAAACGCCGTCAGAGAGGTAGAGGAGCTTGCGGGCAAGCGTATTCTGGATGGAAGCAGCCATATCATAACGCCGACCCAGGATGACGGCTCGGGTGTAGACATATATCTATCAACTTCCAGCGCGGGCGGCGGGCTGCAGATGACCGTCGCGGGCGTGGTCAAGGCTATGAGCGCGGAGAGTGCGGAGCGTGCAGCGCTCGGCGCGGGCGCGATTATTATAGATGTTATAGCAGTAGACGACGGCCGCAAGGACTTTGAAAAGGTCAAGCGCATCAGGGAGCTTCGACCTGATATGATTTTGATGAGCGGCGGCACAGACGGCGGCACGGTGAAGCACCTCGTCGAACTATCAGAGATGCTCGTATCCGCAGACCCCCGACCCAGACTCGGGATCGGTATGAACATACCGGTCATCTACGCGGGTAACAAGGACGCGCGCGAGCCTGTCGCAGAGGTGCTCGATAAGAGAGTAGACCTGCGCGTGGTCGATAACCTGCGCCCCTCGCTCGACCGTGAAAATCTCGACCCCGCGCGCGAAGCCATTCACGAGCTCTTCCTTCAGCACGTTATGCAGCAGGCCCCGGGTTACAGCAAGCTCAGTGACTGGGTCAGCTCGGGAATCATGTCCACCCCTAACGCAGTGGGCAAGATCATTCAGACAGTAGCCGAACAGTTAGACATCAACGTGCTGGCAGCCGATATAGGCGGAGCGACTACAGATGTCTTCTCAGTCTTCGGCGGAATATACAACCGCACAGTAAGTGCAAACCTGGGTATGAGCTATTCGATCTGTAACGTGCTTGCCGAGGCGAAGACTACCGGCATCGGCAGATGGGTGCCGTTTGATTTTGATGAAGCCCGCCTTAGAAACAGCCTTAGAAACAAGATGATCCGCCCGACCACCATCCCTCAGACTCTACGCGATCTGCGCATAGAGCAGGCGGTCTCACGAGAGGCGCTGCGGCTCGCTTTCGAGCACCACAAGACGCTTGCTCGATCCCTTAAGGGTGTGCAGAGTGTGCGGACCATGGCAGACAGTATCGATCAGCAGGAAACCGGCCAGACGCTGGTCAACATGATGAGCCTGGATATGATTATAGGCAGCGGCGGCGTGTTGAGCCATGCCCCCAGGCGCGTAGAGGCCGCATATATGATGCTAGACGCCTACCAGCCCGAGGGTGTCACTATGCTGGCCGTGGACTCGATATTTATGATGCCTCAGCTCGGAGTTTTGTCCGTCGTTCACCCCGAAGCGGCTGCGCAAGTGTTCGAGCGCGACTGCCTTATCAAGCTCGGACATGTGATAGCGCCCATAGGCAGGATCAAGCATGGTGAGAGCGCATGCAGCGTTACAATAGGCGATAAGACCCATGAAGTCGCCTTCGGTTCTCTCAAGCTTGTGCCGATCCCGGCAGGCGAAAGCGTGGATGCCGTAATAAAGCCCGCGCGAAAGCTCGATGTCGGCGAGGGCAGAGGAAAAGAGAAAAATTGCAAGATCGAGGGCGGAGTGGTCGGTCTCATTATAGACTGCCGGGGCCGCCCGATGGCTCTGCCTGAGGATCCGTCTGCAAGAATCGCGAAGCTGATTGAATGGCATAAAGCTCTAGGGATGGAGGCTGAATAAATATGGGAACAGCATATACTCCCGGGCTTAAGATCAGCTCGGGCACAATAATAAACAAAACTCGCAGGCTGCCGCTGAAGGGCCAGGTCATGGTTAGCGTGGGCGATAGAGTTGACTCCGGCACTGTGGTCGCGCGCACTGAGATTCCAGGCGTGATGCAGACGGTCAGGGTCGCCGAGATACTCGGCCTTGAGCCGCCGGACGCCCTTGCCGCTCTCAATGTAAAGCAGGGCGACAAGGTGGAGGCCGGGCAGGTCATAGCCATGACAAAGTCGTTTTTCGGCCTGTTTAAGAGTGAATGCAAGTCTCCGTTTAACGGCACGGTCGAGCTGATTACAAGTGCCACTGGGCATGTCGGCGTGCGTCTCAAACCACTGCCGGTGGAAGTCGATGCCTACATAAAAGGGACGATCTCGGAAGTGATCCCCGACGAAGGAGTAGTTGTTCAGACATACGGCGCCCTGGTTCAGGGTATATTCGGTGTTGGGGGCGAGCGGACAGGTAAAATAGTGGTTCCGTCACACTCTATCTCAGATGCGCTCACCGAGGATATGATAAATGAGAGTCACGCCGGTCAGGTGCTGATCGGTGGGGCAGGCGTGACAATAGGCGCGCTCAAAAAAGCGGCGAGTATCGGTGTAAACGGGATAGTCGTGGGCGCTATAGTCGATACGGACCTGATCGATTACCTCGGCCATGACATTGGCGTTGCGATTACCGGTCAGGAAGATATCGCAACCACCCTGATACTCACCGAAGGCTTCGGTTCGATTCAGATGGCCGAAAGAACATATAAACTCTTGAAGTCTCTCGAAGGACGCACAGTCTCCATTAACGGCGCGACACAGATAAGAGCCGGAGTTATACGGCCCGAAGTGGTTGCGCCACTAGATGAGCCCTCGGAGCGTAGAGAGACCGAGTCCGGCAGCCAGACACTGGAGATCGGCAGCACGGTCCGAATCATTCGCGAGCCGTATTTCGGCGCGCTGGGTACAGTAACAAAACTGCCGCCGGAGCTGGTCGAAGTAGAATCGGGAGCAGTGGTGCGCGTTCTTGAAGCGGAACTTGGCGGCGGGAAAATCGTCTCAGTACCTAGAGCGAATGTTGAAATCATAGAGACGTAGTAAGGAGTTGCAATGGCGCTAAGCACGTTGTTTATTATAGCCATAACCACATCCAGGATGGTCTTTCCCGGTGTGCCCGCTTTTACGCCGACACCTGGTGTTGATGAGGCAAGCCCGGCTGTCAGAAGCATAAGCATGGAGCTTTACTCCAATAGCTCGGCAGCAGGCCCTGAAGCAAGTGTAACGCTTCCTGAAGGGCTCAAGCTTTCAAAGACAGCGCGAATGCAGGTCACTCCATTCACACAGCCGAGCCAGGCTCAAAGCGCGGATCAGATAACTGTAAAAACCTATTGGGGCTCATCCGAGACTGTTGGGACCGGCCAGCCGAGCATCAAACAGATGGCAACCACGGACGAGACCCGGCAGCCGGACTACAAAACTGCAGCTCTTTGGCCGGGCCGCGGCAAAGGTTTTGAAACTGGGCCCATAAGCGATGACGCTTCCGCCGTGGGAACCTATAAACTCACCACCAACTATACCGGCTCAACAGCCGTCACACTCGACGATGCGCAGAACTTCCTTGCGCCCATTGAGCTTGCCGACCCGGGCAAGGACATCGATATCGAAAAGTCGATCAAACTGGAATGGAAAGCCGTGCCCGGCGCCCTGGCATATTGGGTGGCCGCCTATGGCGGGAACGAAGAAGAGACCATCGCTTGGGCTGCCGGTTCCAAGTCCGGCGCGGACGTAAATATCGACACCGCCCTCTCTCATGACGAGATCACTAAAATGCTTGAGCAAAAAGCTCTGCTTGGGCCTGATGTAACATCGGTAACAATTCCCGCAGGAATATTCAAAGGTTCCACAGGGGTTATGTTTACTATAACCGCTATCGGTGCGGATAAGGTCCAGGAAAAAGACGGGGTCAAGACGCAGGTTATCGTGAGGTCGGCGGCGTGCGCACCGCTGTATTCTTCAAAATACGCCAAGCCGAAACAAAAATCTGAGGACAATCTGCCGGCTCCGCCTCAGAAATAGTCGAGAGCTGAGAGTGGAGAGTTAAGAGCCAGAAGTCACGTCAGTTAGCAGTTTGCTTTCTGTTTTGCCAGCCTTACCTTCATACCGTGCTCGGTGCGGCTGCCTTCGAGCTCGTCTACCAACTCGCGCATAATTGCCAGTCCCCTGCCATGCTCGTCGCATGAGCCGGCTGTGAGCATCGGAGAGGGTATCGACTCAGCCGGGCTCTCGTCTTCAACCTCCACAACCATACACTTGCCGGTGGCCTGGCACCTTACTACAACCACATCCACATCCGAGTCCGGGCTTCCGTGCGTAACCGAGTTGGTGACCGCCTCAGATACGGCGACCTCCATATCCGTCACCTCTTCGCATGAGAAGCCGACGGACTGGGCGAGACTGCGCACACCGCGTCTGACTATTGCAACGTAGCGGGTATCGGCAGGTATTTTGAACTCCAAAGACTTACATAAGCTCTCTTCCATATCCTTGCCTCGTTGTCGACTCCTAAGTAACATACGGCCTTGAACTTGTATTAACGAATACGCCTCGAATATACCGGTTTCTAGGCCAATACGTGCAATTTACTAAGCGTAAATTGCTTAGCGAGCAGGCAACTCATGCAACGATTGATACCCACTCAGCCGCTAGATGAAACGCATCTTTGAAAATACCCCCGGAGAGCAGCTTACCGCAGCCGGTCATTCCGAATGTGAGGAATGACAGTGATGGGCGCTTTGTGCCCGTTATGAATAGGTCGCATCCAACAAGAAGGAGATTGCGCCCCTTTGGGTCAACTTTACAGGGGAGCATTATTATGACTGATAAAGCTATTGGGTTCGTGCAAGAAATACCGGGAGGCATGGTCCTCGAGATCGGCAACGGCTGGATGCAGCGCAGGGTGCATGTTATATCCGGCAAGATCGGGACAACCAGCCTGGTCAATATGCTGAATGTCGAGGAATATCTGGAGGAGACTAAAGCCGAGTTTGAGATCACTATCTCCGGCGAAGGGCAGCTTGTAACCCTCGACTTTAAGGACTTTGAGTTTAAGGGCTGCGAAACACCCGACTGGAGCGACGAAATCAAGACTGTCGAGGTACGCCTGGAAGCCGAAGTTAACGATGTGCCTCTGGAAGTATCGGTCTTCTACGAAGCTAAAGCAGATGTAGACTTCATGCGAAAGTGGATCAAGGTGCACCCTTGCAAACTCGAAGGCTGGACTATTCGCTGCGTGACCATTGAGAACATGGGGTTCCGTGAGATGGTCGAGGGGGTCACCCCCCTGTCGCGTTACCCCAAGACGTATGCAGGCCATGAGGATAACGTCCATATCCAACCCGATGCTGTAAATACCGCCGAGCCTAATTTTTCATTTGCATTTGGAGATACCTCTCGTGCCGTGCTCAGTTACTGGGGATACGGCGAGGGTCTGTATTTCTTTACCGAGTCGCTCACCGGCGAGGAGTCGTTTCATCGTCCGACAGGGCTGGTGATGAAACATCACGATTGCGTACCGATCACCGAAGGTGTCACTACAGGTGCGGCGATAATCGGCGGATACGCAGGCCCGCCTGAGATCGGGTTTAAAAGATATAACCGGCACCTCACGGACAACTGGTGCGCGGTTAAGGGAAAGAGCATGCCGGTCGCATGGGACACATGGCTGGTGACGCGTGAAGGCAATTGTCCGATTCTGTCCAACTATGACCGCACTCTCCTGATCGACTACATCGACCTGATCAAACAGGCTGGCTTTTATGATGCGCTCCAGCTCGACCTGGGTTGGGAAGCCATTTGGCCGATGCGCGGGGATGCGGGCAAGTTCCCCAATGGCATTTCGGAGATAGCCAAGCGCGCAAGCGAAGTAGGCCTTGATATGGGCTACTGGATAAACCCGTTCACCTGCAGTTACTGGCGGTCTTCCGTTGAAGACGAACACCCGGAGTGGACGGTCCCTAATTCGACCTCCGGCAGATCAGGGGCGCTCTCACTGTGTGTGATGTCCGATTATTACGACTACGTGCGCGAGCGGTTCCTTGCGCTCGTTAATGAGATGAACACACGGACGGTCTGCTGGGACGGCAACGACTGGAACATACCGGTCTGCTCCTCTCGCAATCACGATCATAGAGATCAAAATGAGCTTGAGATCAAGTCTCGCAAGCGTTTAGCAGAAATCTGTGATGAGGCTCATAAATCTAGACCCGATCTTGTAATTTCGGCTTTCAGCCTGCCGGTAGATAACCACAGGCTCTGCGCACTCGACCAGGAGCAGATCGCCGACACCCATAGCTTTCCTACTGTGCAATCCGAGCTTGTCCAGCGGCAGCAGATGTATCAGATGACCTGGGAGCATCCGTTCCATGCGATCCGGGGAGGCTGGCACGGCGTTAACTGGCACGAAGCAGGTGAAGATAACCTCACCAAACGCCCGCTCCATGAACTCTTTCACGCCCAGATGAGCATGATAGCAATAGGCCTGGCTCAGGCGGGCGGCAGTATCGATCTGAAACAGGCTCGACCGGAATTTATGGAGTTCTTAGCTAAGCTCTTTGCCTTCAGAAAGCGTTTCGAGAGATATTTCGACACCTATCAGCATGTGCTCGGTTTCCCGGACGGCAAGAGCGTGGACGGTTCGGGCCATATCATCGATGGGACCGGTTTCATTGTGCTCATCAACCCAACCGAAGATGACCTTATGGTAAAAGTCCCGCTTGATGCTCCGGAACTGGAGCTTTCATCAGAGAAGAAGCATGCCCTCACAGACTGGAGCGATCTTACCTCCGGCCAGATTATCGGCTCGACCAAGCTCGATTCCGCCCCAGAGATAGAGTTGTCAGGGCTTCAAGTGAAATATATAGGCGTGAACCTGGACATCTAGCCAGCGTTTCTTTATACCTCTAAACATTTATATGCCTCCAGGAATCTTTCCTGGAGGCAAACAGAAAAATCCTCTTAAGGAAAATCCGCTCTCTCAAAAGATCAGGTTTAGCAAGTTTGCGGATGGGGTAGACCACATCAGTTACTCTGCATTATAAATTAGCAAATCCCGGAGAAGAGCAGATGAGAAAACTATGCGCAGTTACAGCGGCAATTGCGCTGCTGGGCTTGAGTATTGCCTGTAATGCTGATGTTTTTGGGCTTACAAACATGGAAACGGTTACAGTCGGCGATCCGGGCAATAACAGCGAGCTTTCCGGCGCAGGCGCAGGCGGATACGGTCCCGATAGAATCTGCGGATCAGTATCATATACCTACAACATCGGGAAATACGAAGTAACTGCCGCCCAGTATTGTGACTTTTTGAACCATAAGGCAAAGTCTGATCCATATGGCTTGTACAACACTGATATGTGGTCCTCTGATCGCGGCTGCAAAATTCAGCGCACAAGCGATTCGGACAGCTACAGCTATAGTGTAACTTCATACTGGGCAAACAGGCCGGTAAACTATGTAAGCTATTGGGATGCTTGTCGATTTGCCAACTGGCTGCACAACGGCCAGGGGGACGGCGATACCGAGACCGGCGCATATACGCTTAATGGCTACAACGGCAGTGACGGCCGCGACATTCTGCGCAACACTGACTGGAAATGGGCTGTGACCAATGAGGACGAGTGGTACAAGGCCGCTTATTATAAGGGTGGCGGGACGAACGCCGGTTACTGGGATTATCCGATGCAGAGCGATATCCCCACCATACCCAGTAACGATATCTCTGACCCTGATGGCGGCAACAACGCCAACTTCTATCAAAATGACTTCACCCTAGACAGCCCCTACTGGCGAACTGAAATTGGAGAGTTCGAGAACTCCGAGAGCGCTTACGGCACTTTCGACCAGGGTGGCAATGTATGCGAGTGGAATGAATCAATTTGTGCTTTTATCGAGGGCTGCGTTTATCGTGGTAGTCGCGGTAGTTCGTTTAGTTCCTATGACTACGCCCTGTGGGCATCGGAACGCGAACACATAAACCAGATTTCCGAATACAGTCACTTAGGTTTCCGTGTCTCCAATGTCTATACATCTCCTCAGGTTCCTGAACCGGCATCGGTCATATTGGGTGCTGGTGGTCTGATATCGCTTTTCGGGCTGAGAAGGCGTAAAGCATAGCCATTAACGGCGCTGGCGCAACTACGGCGTGAGTTCCGGCAGTAGGATGTCGGAACCCGGCCGCCTTCGGCTTCAAGGAGTTCTTTATTGTCCGAAGGAGAAAAAAGAAAAGAATTTTTCTCTATATTTTGAGAAAGAATTCTTATTACATTACATGTTCGGATCATTTCTGATCCCTTCAAGGTTCATTTTTGATCTCCATTCGGATCAAAATTGATCCCAACAGATTTTTCATTGGGACCATATTTGATCCCAATGGGCAGCTCGCTGCAGCACTTCTTTACGCCTCTTATGCATGCGACGGCTTAGTAAAGACGTTCCTCATCAAGACCGGGCGTTCACCTGCCGATACTATAATTGGTATCCCTTTAGTCATGATGCTGAAGGGAGCGCGTTCGTACGTATTAGGCAAACGGCATGCTCGGTCATCAAAAAAAGTCTGATTTCACAAACAGGGTAGGTCTCGACATCGGCAGCCACACTGTAAGCGGTGTCGAAGTGATTGAGCGCGGCTCCGAGACTGTAATCCGGTCGGCGGGCAGCGCCGCAATACCCGGCCTGCTATCAAAGCAGGACCTGCCCGAGCCTTCGGCCATAGTGGGTGCCGTGAAAAACCTTTGGGCATCCGCCAAGTTTGAATCTCGCAAAGTAGTGCTGGCTCTTGCCCCGCATGCCGTCTATATGAAGTGGCTCCACCTTGAGGCCGCAGACGAAGAGGAGTTGGAGCAGACCGCACAGAGCACAGCCGCCCGGGGAGCCCCTTTTGCCGCCGATGATGTGATTATTGACTACCGAGTGCTCTCACAGAAGAGCATGGGTTCGAGGAATGTGTATTTCACACTGCTGGTGGCTGCATCATCATCAATGGTGGACGAGATGCTCAACATCGCCGAAAGCTCCGGTCTGGAACCTGTGGCGGTGGATATCGGTGTTGCTGCAGCGGTAAGAAGCGCAAGTGCACGGGCGAAATCGTCAAGCCCTCTATGGAGCGGCCAGCCCAAAGCGCATGTCATCGTGGGCGCTCGAAGCACCACCATGGCCGTTATCCGCGGCGGAGCGCCTGAGTTTGCCCGCACCGTGCCCGTAGGCGGCAACGACTTCACAGAGCGCATAGCCGAACATGCACAGGTGAGCTGGGCAGAGGCTGAAAAGATAAAACTAACGCCGGGCGCGCACATTAGCGAGGATGGAACATTGGCTGTTTCGACAAGCAGCGGCGAGATAAGAGTGCATTGCGAGCAGGTTGTCGGCAGGCTTGCAAGAGAGATTCAAAGGTCACTGAGGTTTTTTACCAGCCAATACGCTGAGGGAAGTTATCTGGGCATGATAGGCGCGACCACTATGAGCGGCGGCGGCGCTCTGCTTAAAGGGCTTGGGCCATGTCTTCTGGAACAGGGGATCGAGATAAACGGCATAGTAAACCCGTTTACGGGCTTTTCTGTAGCAGATGAGGGAGGCGGCGTGAGCAATATCGGCGAAAGCGCCACTTTATATACCACCGCCATGGGCCTTACTACTGCTGACTATTGGGAGAAAAGGCCTTTGGAGGCTAACGTGGAGATGAAAGCGGCTGCTTGATTATGAGACCATTTAATCTGGCTGAGTCGAGGATTGTCGAGCGCGGCTATTGCCGGACGCATTTGAACCGCCATCTGCAGGCGATTGCGGTTTTTGTCGGCATAACGCTGTGCATCGCCGCGGCGTCTCAGGCCTGCCGC
The DNA here is from genome assembly GCA_039679645.1 of Armatimonadota bacterium. Taxonomy (NCBI): domain Bacteria; kingdom Bacillati; phylum Armatimonadota; species Armatimonadota bacterium. The sequence continues at coordinate 25,309 of JBDKUO010000013.1, read as the reverse complement.
CAGACTATCCGCAACAGGGCCACACACGTCAAGTCTGAGCTGGCAGCGGTTCAGTCAAAATGTGTCGCGATCAAGCGATCTACCGCAGCGGTCGACTTCAGGCTCGGCCAGCGCGACTGGCAGAAACAGCTTGCCGGCGGAAGCGAGAAGTGTCTGGGCATGCTCGACACCATAATAGACTGCGTGCCCAAAGACGTATGGCTCAGCAGGATAGAAAACTCTCAAAAAGATGTGGAGCTGACCCTTGACGGCCAGGCCGGCTCGTTTGAATCTATGACTGAGTTTATAACCAGGCTGCGTGACAGTGCCGGTTTCAAAGACGTGCGGCTCACCAGCACAAAGATATCCGGCACGGGCGCGTCGCCATATGTAGACTTTTCGCTGGAACTGAAGCTCAAGACCAATATTTCACAAGCGGCGACAAGCGCCGGTAAGGTGCCCAGTGTCGGGGAGAATCATTAGTATGATCAGCGCAAAGTTCTACACACTCGAAAATGTGGACCGGGCAGGCAAAGCACGTATAGGCGCCGGAATTGTTGCGCTGATCATATGCGGCTATTTAATTGCAACCAGTGCGCTTAGCATGCGCGAGATATGGAGTGCGAACAAAGCTCTCCAAAAAGAAAAGAGCGCCGCGATAAGCACAAAGCGCGAGGCCGATAATAAGCACAAACGCGATGCATCGGAGCCTCTTGCGGGCATGGGAGGAGTGGAGTCGTTTGCGCTGACGTTTTCACAATGGGCAAAACTGGATGGAGCCAGCGTGGAGTCTATCGTCCCTGAAGGTCCGCCTGCTGCATCTCAGATCACTCTAGGAAACGTAAAGCTGGGAAACTGGAATGCAAGCAAAGTGCGCGTTCAGGGCAGTGGAGAGTTCACTTCGCTCACCTGCCTGCTCGACAGGCTCAAAAACCCTGGTATGCCGGTCCAGCTCGAATCTTTTTCAATCGAGACCTCCGACAGCCGCACAGGTAAAGTAAGCTTTAATCTGGTTTTGACCGTTTATGAAAAGGCAAACGCAAGCTGATGGCTTTTATCAAGACAGACCCCAGCCAAACAAAGACGGTGATAGCCCTTCTGGTTATGCTGGTTGCGGCTATTGGCGTCACGGCATTTCGAGTCTCGCATAAGGTTCCTCCGCCGCCGATAGCCCGGGCACAGACAAATGCTCCAATCGCGGGCAGAGCACAGGCGGTTGTTATGCCTAGTATCGAGTGCGAAACTTCGCGCAACCCGTTTGCACGCCCCGGATATGTCGCCTCTGCCAAGCAGGGTGAAAATATAGTGGACAGAAACTTATCAGGCAGATTTGCACCGGCAAATGTCAGGATCAGCCCATGGAGGCCGGGTGACGTTGAACTAGGAAATGAAAAGATTGCCCCCATAACGGTTGCGCCGCAGCATCCCGCCGCCGCGCAAGTTGAGGCAGCGAAAGAAACGCTGCCTGTATTTGAGCTGATGGCTACCATAAGCGGCCCAAAAGGCAGCAGCGCAGTGATTGAAATCGACCAGTCTCAGGCTCAAGTGGTCGATATAGGTGACAGAGTCGAAGGCGGGTTCAAAGTAGTCTCAATAGAGCCTGAACGGGTAACGCTTTCCGATGGCAAGGCTACGATTGTCGCCAAAAGATTGATGGGAAGCGCAAAGCCCAGCGGGGCTCAGAGAGTGGAGAGTGTGGGAAATGATGCTAAGTAAGAAAAGCATTTTAATAGCTACAGCAATTATAAGCCTGATGTTGATAAGGACATCATTTTGCCATGCGCAGAGTGTCGCTGCTAAACCGGGGGCGGAAGCCGGAGTTTATGACATCGACTCCAGCGGCACGGACATCAAATACGTGCTCGAAGCCCTTGCGCGCAGGTCCGGCGCAAATATAGTGGTCAGCCCGGATATTATGGGTGATGTTTCAGTGCACCTCAAGCAGATGACAATTGACTCGATACTCGATAATCTGGCCACAGTACACGGCTTTGCCTGGGAGAAGAGCGGCCAGACATATCTGGTCGCGGCCAAGGAGAAGTTCGTCAAACCAGCGCCCGCTCAGGCGCCTGCCCAACGGCAGACACTTCTCTGGCAGTGCAAACACAGCAAACCCGCCGATCTGGTCACGGTTGTAACCAAACTTTTGCCGAATGTAACTGCGGTCGAGGGACCGAATATGATCACGCCGACACTGGAGTCGTCCGATTCCGGCACAAGCACGTCAATGGGCAGCAGCACAGGCAGTTCATCAAGCTCGACAACATCGACCTCCGGCTCATCCTCATCGCAGAGTGTAAGGAGCAATTCCAATATGCTGGTGCTGATGGGAGAGCCCGGCGATATAGAGCAGGCAAAGGGCATACTTGCCCAGCTCGATATGCCGCGCAAGCAGGTAAATATTGACGTCTCCATTACCGAGATCGCTGAGACATCAGGTAAAGAGCTTGGGACAGAATGGGCGTGGAACGAGGTCGGGCTTACCGAAGATACCAGCACATCCGGTATCTGGTTCGGCAAGTTTTCCAAAGAAGCTACCAACATTACCGCCACAGTATCCGCATTGATCAAGAATGGAAGTGCCACTCTGCTGGCAAAGCCGAATATATCCGTTCTGGACAATGAATACGCAGAGATCCTTATCGGCGACAGGATTCTCTTCCCGAAACTTACCGGCTACAACGACAACGGCATCCCGATATATGACAAAGACGAAGAAAAGGTCGGCATTTATCTGCAGATAGCGCCCAAAATCGCGGGCGACTCCGAAATAGTGCTGACCGTCTACCCTCAGGTTAGCCTGGTCACGGGATATCTCAAGGATTACCCTCAGATCAGCACACGAGAGGCTAAGACCACCGTCTCAGTCAAAAACGGCTCTACCCTGGCAATAGGCGGGCTTTTGCAGGATAACGATATCAAAAACTACTCCAAAGTCCCGCTGCTGGGCGACCTGCCGATAATAGGCTCGGTCTTCCGGCATTCAAAGAAGACCAAGGAGCGCACTGAAATAGTGATTTTCCTTACACCAAAGATTGTGGAGGGGGTTTAAGCAGTTAGTTCTCTGTGTGTAAAAAACCGGTCTTCGGGGCATTCGCCCGCGAAGCATAAACGCGCAGGTTGATGTGACGGGAAGGCGCTCCCTTCCCTAACACCCAACACCTATATGGCAATAGACAATTCACTCACATCCGTCTTCATTGAGCAGGGCGTTATAACGGCGAAAGAAATGGACGCGGCGCTTGCGATGCGCACCGACGTTGCCGAGGATATAGGCGAGTTTTTGGTGCGGCTGCAGATGATCTCCGAGCGGGACCGCGTACGCTGCGTCGGCATTCAGCACGGCATTCAGTATGTCGAGCTTTCCGGCCCGGAGATGGATGCGGATGTCGCCAAGCTCATCCCACATACAATGGCTCTTCGATACAAGGCCGTCCCGGTCGAGCGCACGCAGGATGTCATAAAAGTAGCCATGGCCAACCCGCTGGACGTCCAGGCAATTGACGATATAGCCCAGATGACCGGCCTTGAGCCTATCCCTCTGATCGCAGTCGAGGATGATATACTCGAGGCTATCTTCCAGTGCTTCGGCGCAGCGGGAGATATCAGCGATATTATTGTAGAGGCTATTAAGGACGCCGATGCAGAAGTCAAAATCCGCGAGGACGAGCCCGAGGAGACCGACGCCAACGTTGCCGAGCTAAGAGACCTGGCGGGCGGCGCGCCTGTAGTAAGACTGGTGAACGCCATGATAGCCCGCGCAATAGCCGAAAGGGCCAGTGACATACACATTGAGCCAGAATCGGGACGCGTACGCGTGCGGCTTAGAGTCGATGGCATCTTGCATGAAGTGATGAACGTGCCCAAGGACTTGCAGTCACCGGTAATATCCCGTATTAAAGTAATGGCCGGGATGGATGTAGCCGAGCGCCGGGCACCGCAGGATGGCAGAATTACTCTAGTCGCCCGCCCGCAGGAGTATGATTTCAGAATCTCTACCTACCCGGCTGTTCACGGCGAAAATGTAGTAATCCGCGTGCTCGAAAAGAGCGCAGCGCAGATAACTCTCGATAAGCTGGGTCTGCAGCCGGATGTTGCTGAAGACTTCGCACGTATGACCAATGCGCCGTACGGCATGATCCTGGCATGCGGGCCGACAGGCGCAGGCAAAACGACCTCGCTTTATGCGGTTTTGAACACGATCAACTCACCCGAGAGGCACATAATCACTATCGAGGACCCGGTGGAGTATCAACTTACCGGAGTCGTACAGGCAAATGTGAACCGCAAGGCGGGCCTTACCTTCGCCACGGGCCTGAGGACCATGGTCAGGCAGGACCCGGACGTAATATTGGTCGGTGAAATACGCGACTCCGAGACAGCCGAGATTGCAGTAGAGGCTGCGCTTACGGGCCACCTTGTCCTTTCGACTCTGCACGCAAACGACTCATCCGGCGCAGCCGCCAGACTTATCGATATGGGTGTCGAGCCGTTTCTGGTGGCATCATCCGTGGTGGGTCTGCTCTCTCAAAGACTCGTGCGAACTATCTGCACCAGGTGCGCCACACCATTTGTCGTAAATGACGAACTACTGGCTCAGCTCAAACTGGAGATAAGCGCAGCCGAGCTTTCAGGCGCAATGAAAGGCGCAGGCTGCGAGCAGTGCGGCAGGACCGGCTACAAGGGGCGCGTCGGTATATACGAACTGCTTAGAATGGACGATGACATTCGATCCGCAATTATCGCGCGCAGCTCAGCCGCCGCAATCCGTCAAATCGCTATGAAAAAGGGTATGCGCACACTACGCGAAGACGCCCTGGAAAAAGTCAAAGCGGGTGTGACTACCATCGAAGAAGTTATGCGTGTAACAACCGAGTAAGGAGATAAGCTGAGGGTTTCACCCTCAGACTCCCACCAGAGGCTTTGCCTCTGGACTCCACAAGGAAACCAGGTTTCCTTGACCTTCTGCCCCGATGTTGGTTACCCCCGTACGGGGGTAACCAACTTCGAGATGGGGGTCCAGGGGCCACTCGGCTCCTGGCGGGATCAAAGGGCAGCGCCCTTTGTGGGGTTTGGGGCAAAGCCCCAACTTAACCGCTTATGCCGATCTATGCTTACAAAGCTATAACGCCTGCGGGCGGGGTTAAAAACAGCCGGGTTGAAGCGATGTCTGAGGCTCAGGCCAGATCGTCTCTGCGCAAGAAAGGCGAGCAGGTGCTTCAGATCAAGGCTGTCAACTCAGCCAATACTCAGAGTGTTGAGGCTGATGAGAGGCTCAAGAAAAGGTCTTCTCCGGAGGAAGTGGCAAGCGCAATCAGGCAGATAAGCATACTTACGCGCGCGGGTGTTCCTCTGGTCGAGGGTCTGCAGGGACTTACCGAGCAGGCTCGGTCGATAGCTCTTAAGGAGGCTATGGAAGATATTACACTCAACATCAGCCATGGCATGAACCTCAGCGATGCTTTTGCCAGACACCCCAAGCTTTTTCCGAACCTTGCGGTGGAGATGGCTAAAGTGGCTGAGGCCGGCGGCAATCTCTCTCAAGCTTTGGAGAGACTGGCCGATCACATGGAAAGCGGCGCAGAGATAGGCCGCAAGATCAAATCCGCTCTGGCATACCCGATAGTCGTTATGGCCATATCGGTGATTACTGTTATTGTGATGGTCACCTTCATTTTGCCCAGGTTCATGAAGCTTTTCGACCAGATGGGCGCAAAGCTGCCATGGACGACCAAGGCGCTGATGGATATCAGCCACATAACTACAACATACTGGTATATAATCGTGCCCGCTGTCGCCGGAGTTGTCTACGCCGTGCGCAGGTATGCATCCAGCCCTATCGGCAGGCGAAAACTGGATCAAATAGCACTTAAACTTCCCATTGCAGGCGATATTGTCACCAAAGTTATCTTAAACCGGGTACTCGCTTCAATGTCCACGTTACTTTCAAGTGGAGTTCCCATGGTAAAAACACTGGAGACATCGGCAGCGGCTGCCAATAATGAGATTGTGAAAGAGGCCCTTCTGCAAGCCAGAAAGGATGTTGCGGAAGGCAGCGCGACGTCACAGTCGCTCAGGACCACGGGGGTTTTTCCGCCTCTGGTCCTTCAGATGGTGGCAAGTGGAGAGAAAACAGGCGAACTGCCCGCTATGCTGGAGTATATCTGCTCCATGTATGCCCGGGAAACGGACGCCAAGGTCAAATCCCTCACCTCCGTTATTGAGCCGATTATGATTGTTGTGTTAGGTATGATAGTAGGTTTTATTGCAATGTCGGTCATAGTGCCGATCTATTCTCTGGTAGGTGGGGTCAAATAAACCTGGCTCGGCCGCATCACAAGGGGGTTTGTTGAAATGTATCATTTGTTAGAGAAGGTCAGGAAGGGCAGTCGAGGCTTCACTCTGGTCGAGCTGCTGGTCGTAGTGGTTGTGCTTGCGGTCTTGGCGGCTATTGTCCTGCCTAAGTTTATGGATTCAGGTAAGCGCAGCAAAGAGTCCGCGCAGAAGAGCGATCTCAAAATTATCAGAAACGCCGTACAGCTCTTCTATACCGATACCGGCTACTATCCGTCCACACTCAACGATCTGATAAGGGACGATGGAACCACGGCAAAGATATGGAACGGGACAGCCGAGGCGTCGTTGTCGACCACCACAGACTATCACGGCCCATATCTGCAGGAAGTGCCTAACGATCCTGTCAAGAATGTCGCATTCACATACGATCACTCCAACGGATCAGTTACTGCGCCGTAGAAACTGATATAGTCAGATGAACACTTATAAAAACGGCGGCTTTACACTCGTCGAGGTGCTGGCCGCCGTTTTGTTATTATCTATCGGACTGCTTGCCGTGCTCTCGGCAGGCAGCGCGGCACGGCAGACCCAGCAGCGCGCTATGCGTATGGCTATCGGACGTCTCGCTGCGCAAAGCGCTGTCGAGCGTCTGCGCAGCAATCAGAGTTATACCCTGCCCTCCTCTGACGTTACCGGCCTGCCGTCCGGCAACAAGATTTCCATTTCCGTATCGTCAGTCTCCGGCTCGCGCAGCGCCACAAAATTGACCTATGCATCGGTCACAGTTACCTGGCCGGAAGGCAGCGGCACCCAGAAGGTGTTCTATGAGACCTACATCAGCCCCAAATAAAAGCGCGCGCGGCTTTACTCTGGTCGAGCTTATGATAGCGGGAACCGTGGCAGCCATGATCATATCATGCATCTGCGAGGTCTATTACGCATCAGCGCGAGACTGGGAACGCCAGCAGGGCGCATCCGACGCGCTTATTGCCACTTCTAACTGCTGTGATCGCCTGGGTGGCTACATTACCCAATCGATGGGAGTGCAGGTATCCACGCGCTTTACCGCATATGACACTCTCGCGGTCAACTTACCGCTCGATAAAGCATACGGGGTCTATGTGCCGACCTGGACAAATGGGAAAACGCAAACACGCAGCGGGCAGTGGATAGTGTTCTATCTCTCCGATACAACCGGCAGCTACACTAAAAATGGTGATATATTATGGGCAGGTATACTTAATACGATGACTTCCACCGTGACCCCGGACGCATCGTGGAGTCTATATGCGATTGGCGGGCCCGGCAGAATAACACCGCTCAAATCCATTCGCTTTGATATAACCACAGGGGACGGCCTGACGCGTGTCATGGTCACTGCAGAGTCGATATATAAGATCAGAACAACACAAAAGAGCCTGAAGCAGACCGCAACATTCTGCCTGAGAAACTGATATGAAAGCGTCTTTATATAAATATAAAAGAAAGCGCGGAGCGGCTTACGTGCTGGCCCTTACCACGATGCTTGTGGGGATGACCCTCGGGCTGGCTATGTTGAGGTCATCAGGCAGCCAGTATATCGCTCAAGTCAGCCGACAAAAAAAGCAGGCAGCAGTCGATCTTGCTGAAGCAGGCGTGGACTACGCTTACTGGAAAGTACATTATCAGGGTGAGAAACTGCCCTACACTACGGATGTTACGACCACATCCGGCACGATCCATATCACTGCCACCGATGACGGCAACAGAGATGCTTCTATGATGCTTGTGACATCAACAGGCACATGCGGCAAATACAAACAAACCATCAAGCGTGTAGTGCAGGGTCTGCTGCCATATCATTATGCGCTGTGCGTAAATAAGAAGATTGATGACGCCGATCCTATAACCGACACAAATCCGGTAGGCGGAGTCCGCACAAATGATCTCGTCAAACTGGATAATGTCTATACAAACCTTAAAAATGGCGCTTGGGCAGCCAACACTATATCAACCAAGGGCAGTGTCTACCCACAGTATCCGAACAGTCCTGCTATTGCTTTTCCAGACATCGATCTCACCTCTTATGCTTCAATCGCTACCCTAACATACTCAGGCGACACATATCTGACGTTCCCGATTTTTGGTTTTTCGGGCGGCGTTATATATGTCAACGGCAAGGCCTATGTATCCGGATTGTACAGCGGAATGTGCACGGTAGTATCAACGGGTGAATTAACGGTTGTTGGAGCGCTCAAATATTCGGACGTGAACTCATACATTGCTTTAATGTCGCCCACTCGGGTCAAAGTGGACAATCTGTCAAACGAAGTAGATGCCCTAATGTACGCACACAAATCCGATAACACGGCGACGCTAGAAATCAGAGGTTATCCTCCTGTACTCGGCTCCGCGTCAGGTGACAATTTCGTATCCGAGCACGGCTTGACAGTTTATGGCGATTCCACAATCACCATTGATGTGATGAGGCGTCTTAAACTGCCGGGACTTTAACCTACTCAGCCTCAGGGTAGCTGCCTAGCACTCTAACAAAAAGCGCCTGCTCGCCGAGTTTTTTCAGAGCGATCTGCATTCTTTCGTCGTTTTCATGACCCTGGCAGTCGACAAAGAAGATATACTCCCACGGCATCTGCTTGGTCGGGCGCGACTCGATCATAGTGAGATTTATCCCTTCACTCTCAAACACGGTCAGAGCATGGTAAAGCGCACCCGCCTTATTTGGGACCGCGAAAACTATGGAAGTCTTGTCCTTGCCGCTGGGCGAAGGTTTGGAGTTGCCGACTACCAGAAAGCGAGTTCTGTTGTGCGGGTTATCTTCAATGCCTTCGGCTAATATATTCAGGCCGTATTCGCGCGCAGCAAGGCTGGAGGCAATAGCGGCGCTGGTCGGGTAGTCTTCACACATCTTTGCGCCCTTTGCGGTGCTGGACACTTCCAGAACTTCAACACCCGGCAGGTGGGTAGCGATCCAGTTTCGACACTGAGCTATGGCCTGCGCGATTGAATACACTCGCCTGATCTGAGAAATATCCGTCCCGGAGGAGAGCAGATTGTGTGAGATAGGCGCGTATATCTCAGCGCATATTCGCAGGTCGGATAGCAAAAACATATCCAGCGTATGGCTGACGATCCCCTCGGTGGAGTTCTCGACCGGCACCACACCGTAGTTGGCCTCGTTATGCTCGACTGCGCTAAAGACATCCGGAATTGTGACTGCAGGAATGAAGTCGGTGGACTCTCCGAACTTAAGAATGCTGGCGATATGTGTGTTGCTGCCTGCAAGCCCGAAGTATGCGACGCTGATCGGCTTTTCCAGTGCACGGCAGGCCGATATTACTTCACGAAAGACAGCACTCATGGCTGCATCGCTGAGTGGTCCCTTGTTGTTCTTGAGCACCCCGCCGAGCACCTGCTTTTCGCGCTCCGGTGCAAAGATGCTCTTGGAACCCTTGTCCTTCATTTTGCCGATGCCCAGCGCGCAGTTCGCGCGCTCGTTAATCATCTCGACAAGCTGCTTATCTATCTCGTCTATTCTTTTGCGGTATTCGGATATATCCATTTATTCCCCTAGTTAAAAGTCAAAAAGTTTGAAAGTCAAAACTGGTTCGTTCACATAGAAACACTATCCCAACTTTTTGACTTTTCGACATTTGGACTTTTGGACTGTTCATTCAACTGGAAATTTGACGCGCATATCGGCCATCGACATCCAGCGCGGGTTCTTCGATGACATGTCCACGCTGTAGTCCTCCCACACCAGGTGAGAAGTGCCCAAACCAAGATAATCGAGCAGGCAGCGCGATATCCACTTTTCCAGCTTAAGCACGGTGAGCTTACGCCTCAAACGGCCCTGCATGTCTCTATTAAGAATACAAGGCAGGGTGTTAGTCGTAACGATCTCGTCGATGACCGGCGCGCTCAGACACTCGCGCACCTCCGGAGAGGAGTAAAAGTGGGTGACGAAGAATACTACCCGCCCTGCGCCCGCGTCTTTAAGAATCTTGCAGCACTCGCGGATCGTGTTTCCCGTGCGCACCATATCGTCGAACACGACTACATCTTTGCCTTCTATCGAGTCGGCTCCGCATGGCGATTCAGGGTCCACACAGACTGACACATTGCGCTCATCCCTGCGCTGCTTGGTCATGTAGAGCAGGTTCGCTGTCGGCATGTCAAGACTGTCGTGAACCTGTGTCGCGAACGCGCGCGCTCCGGCGTCGGGCGCGCATACTAATAGCCCTTTACCTTTATGTAAACTGGGGGTCACATCGGATGACTTGATATAATCGGCAAAAACCTCTGCCGGGGACAAATTCACAAACCCGCCGGGCATGGTATTGCTGAATGTCTTTTCAACCGAGCTGGAGTGGTTGTGCACGGTGATGACCGTATCCACCCCCGCCAGAGCAAGAGCCTCGGCGTAAAACTTGCTGGTGAAGGGCTGGCCGTCGAACTTTTTGTAATCATCCTGTGTGCGGTCAAATGCGACACTGCCATGATCGGGGCGAGGTCCGCGGTCCTGGGCACTGAAATACAAGTCCGGCTCAACAAGGATAACCCTCTCGGCGCCGTTGTCTTTGGCTGCCCGCGCGACCAGGAAGTTTCTCATACTCAGTTCATTTCGAGAGAAGGTGTTTGAGACCGTGGAGACCATGGCCACGGTTGTGCCCTTGAGCTTTTTGCCGATATCGAGCATGTCCTTTTCGTCACTGATGAACCTTGGGCAAAACTCACTGTTGGCGAAGGTCTTCAGGGACAGTATATCTGCGATATCGGTCGCCTGCCCGCAGAAGACCCCAATGTCTATCGCGAAAGGGTTGTCCGATTCCGTCCCGACTATGAGCACCGGGGTATCGCTGGTCATTACTTTTGTCCTCTCCTTGCGCTTACCCTCCAGGTAGGATACCTGGAGGGATTAAGAGCGGAGAGTGGAGAGCTAAGAGCCCGAACCAATAACCGCTCAGTCTGCCGTCTTATTACTTAAACTTTCTGAACCTGCAGAACGTGAAATATGCTCTGCCTATGTACTTGCGCCCAAGCCTGGGCAGAAGCCTTATCTTATCCGATAGCGGCGCAATCCGCCAATATTGCCATATGAGCAAGGTCAGCAGCCTGTTATCGTTGAGCCTATCGACGCCGTAGTTTACATTCAAGTTGTGCAATCGATATTTCGCCAGGCTCTCGGGTATATGCACTATCGGCGCTCTCATCAACACCTTAAGCCATGCGTCAAAGTCATCACAGGTCGAATAACGGCTGTCGAAGAGTCCTATATCCAGCAGAGCCCGCTTCTTAATCAATACCGCGCTCGCCGAAATCGTATAGTTGCCGTGCGCGACAAACCAGTAAAACGTCGGCCTTTCCGGAATTACCCGCTGATCTATTCGCAGCCGTCCGGCATGCTCGCCGAAGACGATCATATCGCAAAAGACCATCGCAGCGTCCGAGTTGGCTTCCAGCACTTCTACTTGACGTGCAAGCTTATCCGGCAGCCACACGTCATCATGATCAAGAAATGCGACATATTCTCCACTCGCCGCTCTTATGCCCGTGTTTCGAGACTCGGCATGCCCTACATTGACAACATTTCTTATAATGCAAACATTCTCAAGCCCACTGATGCTATCGACAATTGGCGCAATATCTCGCGGCGAGAGGTCATCGACAATTAAAAGCTCGAAATTTCTGTATGTCTGCGCGGCAACCGATTCCAAAGCCTCGCGGAGGAACTGCTCATGCACGTCCGTGCCGCAGTAGACCGGAATCACAACCGACACCCTCGGTTTTCGCGCTGCTATCATCCATATGATTGTATCGCAAAATCGTCTTTTGGCCAAGTGCCATGAACCGTGCCATGAACCGGTAATTGTGTGGGGTACAATTGGCACACTTTTTGAACATATGATGAGTGTAGTCGAATTGAAAAGAGGTTGTTATGGTGAAGTACAGAGTCAGTATCGAAAGTGTGGTACTTGTCGCAATCTGCCTGGCGGATATGCTGGTGACGCTTTATTGCGTGCTGGCAGGTATCGCCATAGAGCAGAACCCGATAATGGCGGCCTGTATCAACAAAAGCCCGGGGATGTTTGTGTTTGTTAAGATGCTTAGTTTTGTGCCATTTGTTGTCGCGATAGAGATGTATAAGAAGCGAAACCCTGATTTCGCGCGCAAGGCATGCCGGTGCGCAATAGGACTCTATGTGATAACATTCACGATCCTGACTCTTGGCGTAAATATGTAAGGTTTGCTTCCCTGCCCGCTCCCAGATAGCCGACCGGACCGACACCGGCCGGCTATTTATCGTACACCATCTCTGCCTACATTCCGGGCACGCGTTCATATGCTTTCCCGTCTACTACAACCGTTCCATCCGCCGCTTGAATACCATCCACTAACCTCTTGGCGCCGTTATCCCAGACAAAAGCTCTGACGAGCCGTCCGATTGCATTTGGTTCATGAAAGACGTAGGTCATTTGACCGTCATTGTTTATCACACGTCTCCAGCAGCCGGTTATATAGACCGGGCGCGCTCCCGCACCTGAGCCCGCCGGTGAGATCACAGTGATTATGCACTTGGCGGTAACGGTCTGCATACCATACTTGCAACGATATGTGCAAGTGACCGTTGTTGTTATCGTATTGCCCGAAGTTGCCGCTGCTGACAAAACATCGGCGGCAAACAGCAAACAACAGAGCATTATAGTAATATATGCTAACGCAATCATTCTATTCATGGCTTTCGCCCTACCTGATTTCGCATTCAATGACATATTTCCCATATAGCAACACAATGTAGACATAAATTGTGCGCTAGTTATTCCAAGTCTCTTCGACAGTGGCGGTCCGTGAGGAAAAAATTATCTAAAATCCTGTTGACAGAAGGGGGCAAGCGATGCTAGACTCTCATTACAAAAATCAATATCAGTCTTAGCGAGCAAGGTTGCCCCATTCGGGGCTGAAAAGGGAAGACGGTGAAATACCGTCACGGGCCCGCCGCTGTGACCGGGAACGATCCGGCTTGATCCACTGGCGCTTATTGTTAGGCGCTGGGAAGGAGCCGGGGTAGAAAGATCCGGAAGTCAGAAGACCTGCCTGCCGCTATTTGCGAACATCTTCGGAGGCAAAGATGTCGGCGGTAAGCAGCGCAAAAAGCGCATATAAGGCTCCCGGCCCTGACAACTTCCGAAACAGGCCGCGGGGCCGTTTTGGTATATATTGCGGATTTACTCTGATCGAACTGCTGGTGGTGATAGCCGTTATCGCCGTACTGGCCGCTGTCTTGCTGCCAGTTTTTGCAAGCTCCAAAGAAACCGCTAAACGAATCGACTGCCTCGCCAACCTCAAACAAATAGCTGCCGCATGGCAGTTATATGCAGACAACAATAACGGCAGAGTATGCCCATCATACCTGGTCAGCAGCGGCACTATGTCTTCCTGGGACTTCAGCTCCACTTCCTCAGGATGGAAAGCCGGACTCCTTGGGCCATATACTAAAAGCGGTGCGCTGTATTCCTGCCCCTCATACAGATTGCCTCCGGGTTACGACACCGCATATTCCCGCCCATATACGGGATATGCCTACAATGCCACATACATTGGCGGTGATGTCAATATGGCGACCGGCCAACCCTACATAGATCCAGTGACCGGACGCCCAAGAAAACCCTGTCTGCTGCAGGAGATCAGACATTCGTCTAAGACTGCCGTTTTCGCCGATGCGGGCTACGGCAATCCGGTAATGCCGCAGAATTACCTGCGTGCTCCGGGTGACAAACAATGGTTCGCAGCGGGCACAATCAACTTCCGGCACAACGGATCGGCTGCCGTGGCATGGGCGGACGGGCATGTATCGGCGGTCAACAAGAACTACCGTTCATATACAAACAACACATATCGGCCCGGCAACAGATTGTGCGGCGCGCTTTCGCCGGACGACTCGGCATATGACCTCAACTAATTTTAGATTTAGTATTTTATATTTGGTATTTGGAGAATAGGTATGCGTTTGATATCGACAATAGTGTTCATAGCAGTTTTATTGGCTGCAATTATGTGTGGTGCCTGCGCTTCCGATTGGGCAACAAGTGTTGCAGAAGGTCTCACATTCAATCTCGACCCGAATGTCCCTTACAACGATGCCGGTGCGGCGCTGGGCAGGCCTACCACACTTATTCAGGATGCGGGCTATTGGCCCATTGCTCCCGGCAGTGTGTTTCACGCGTCCATGGTGTATGCTCCGTATAATCTTTCGCCCGATGGCCAGCCTCTTGTCGCCACTGTGCTGGCGGGCGGGCAGATCACCGTAGAGTTCGACCCGCCGATCTATGACGACCCGGAAAACTGGGACGGCAAGGACCTGATCGTATTCGGCAACAGTATGTTCACCAGCATCGGCACCGTCTTTCCCGCAACTAACATGGAGGAGATGAATATATCATCCGATGGGCAGTGGGAGCAGGCGACTGTTAGCGTCAGCCAGTATGAAAACGGCGACTGGTACACCTTCGCCTCTCCGTATGCGGATGACTTTGCGCCCACACAGGCATCGGCATGGGACTGGATCGAAAACAACTGGGCGGACGATCTGGACTATACCAAACCGGTGCCGACCGATTGCACAAAAGCCGACTTTGGAGAGAAATCAGTAGCGCAGGGGATTGATATGTACAAGGGCTCTGCCGGCGGGACCGCGCTTGACATTTCTAGCCTGCCTCTGCCGACTGACGAATCAGGGCGCAAGTGGATTCGCTATGTAAAGATAACTGGGGACTCTGTCGAACTGGATGCGGTAACGCGCGTAAGCCACAAGATCAGCCCCATATCGGTCGGCGCAGCAAAAGAACTGCCCGACGCGGCACATGTGATCCTGAAAGATGTAGTGATTTCGGCGGGGACATATGCAGTCGGGCGATTCTGTTATGCTCAAGATAGCACCACTCTAGCCGGGATAAGAGTCTACGGTCGAGTCCTTGATACGGGCAGCAGGGTCACTATCTATGGCAACATGACCACTGTGAATGGCGAAAGGGCGATTAATGCCGTCGCTATAGATCCACCGCAGGGTGCCGATCAGATGCCCAGCGGTAACGTAAAAGTCGTTGGTATGTCAAACAGGAGCATAACCTCCGGCCTTGGCGCGACCGGAATGCCGGTAAAGACCTGGGGGACTGTAGAAGAAATTGATGACGTGTCGAAGTCGTTCATCATTGATGACGGCTCCGGTGTCGACCTCAAATGTATGGCTCCAAGGGTAAGACCGGCAAGCTCAGATCCTGCAAACCCCACCAATCCGGACTGGGGCACTGTTGTTGACCCGGAATTTACCCCTCCGAGCCGGGACAGCTTTGTCCTGGTGACCGGAATCATATCATCCGAGACATCAGGACAAGACTCGGTTCCAATCTTGCAGCTCAGGAGCGTTGACGACCTGGACGTGATACGCTCAGGTGCTCAAGCCAATTAAAATCAGATATAAAGGAGAAAAAGAGAATGCGTAATTTTTTAACGGTAGTATTTGTGATGCTTATTGCCATATCGGCGAATGCGTATGCGTCTGGCAGTGCATCTGCCGACATTGAGTATTGGGCAGGCAGCGGCTCCAACAGCGCAGTTTGTGTCATCGACTTTGGGGCGCACTCTTATGCTTTCGGTTACAAGTGGGATACCGGCACTTACAAGGGCTTCGATATGATTCAGGCAATCGATGCCGCAGGCGCCGTCAATCTGGATATCAAAGACTTCGGCTATGGCGCCTTTGTAAACGGGATCAGTTACAACGAGGACAGTTGCATCGGCTATGGCGGAGGCGACAACTGGTGGCACTATTGGACATCTGAAAACGGCGCTTCATGGGCTATGGCGAGTACCGGAGCCAGTGGCCGGACCATAACCGATGGATGCTGGGATGGCTGGTGTTATGGGTCTGCTGGAGCACCCGATGTGCCGAGCGTCCCCGAACCCTCTTCCATGACCGCTGTGTTCTCTATGATAGGTCTTGCCGCATCTACAAGGCTCCTCCGCCGCCGCGGCAAGTAACACCACAACCGGGGTCCGTTTATACGGACCCTGGAACTTACTCCACACTATCCACCGTTTATGTTTGCACCGCTCGAACATGGATGTATAATATTGCAATTGTTGCAGGAGGGCTGGTTTGGACAGAAAACCCATAATAGGCATCACGCTAGGCGACCCGGCTGGCGTCGGGCCTGAGATTGTGCTTGGAGCGCTGGAAAACGAGGAAGTCTATCAGAAATGCGTGCCGGTCGTGATCGGGCACTCCGGCATTTTGAGGCGCTGTGCCCAGGCCATTGGCAAAAGCGTTCCTATCATAACTATCAACTCCCCGACTGACGCGAAGGGCGAGCTTGGGACAATAGAGATAGTGCATGTCGAAACGCCCGGCATGCAGGATATCGAGCCGGGCAGGCTCAGCGCTGACGCGGGTCAGGCCGCGAACGCGTTTGTCAGGAGAGCTTGCGAACTTGGACTGGCGGGTGAGATAGATGCCATTGCGACCACCCCAATAAATAAAGAAGCCCTCAGGCTTGCCGGAGTCGAGTATATAGGACACACGGAGATGCTGGCGGCATATCTGGACTCTCCAAACCCGCTCACTCTCTTTATCACGGAGAATATGCGTATATTCTTCCTCTCACGCCATTTATCACTGAAGCAGGCGATAGATTACATCACAATCGAGAGAGTCCATAAGTTCATCAGACGCGTCCATGAAGCCATGACCGGTTTCGGGTTTGTGAATCCGACTATCGCTCTCGCGGCTTTGAACCCGCATGCCAGCGACGGCGGACAGTTTGGAGACGAGGAAGAGAAGTATCTGACCCCGGCCGTCCAACTTGCATTGGAAGAGGGGATTAGGGTAAGCGGGCCGATAGGAGCCGATTCGGTCTTTAACATGGCTCTCGAAGGCAAGTTCGACTGCGTGATCTCGCTCTATCATGACCAGGGGCACATCGCCGCTAAGACACGGGACTTCTATGGCACAGTTACCGCCACTCTCGGCCTTCCGGTGCTGCGGACGTCGGTCGACCATGGCACTGCTCTGGATATTGCATGGAAGGGGATCGCCAACCCCGTGAGTATGAAAGCGGCTATTCTGGCTGCCGTGGATATGCTTAAAATGGCTAAGCTTTAAGCTGCATTTTTTAGTTTTATGCTATTGATAAAACTGCCGAGAGACATATCCTCACGCTGGATATGGTCTATAAGCCAATCGACAATTCTCTTCTTTACCAGCAATACTGAAGCATCCGAATCTGTGTGTATCAAGCTGTGTTTGATGCCGGAAAATTCCATTGCATAGAGCGTATGCCGGGCTTTATGGCTGATATATTGCGGGCAGCCGTAGCGCATCATATATTTTTCTTCCGTATCGAAATGACCGGCCATATAGTTTTGTAAAAAAGCAACAACCCTACTGATATCATCCGCACTCTTGCTTTCTTTTATTGCATCAAGCAAGACATTTGCTCTCTTGAACAATTCCTTGTGCTGGTCATCTATCTCGGTTATCCCAACGGACATCTCCGGGGTCCATCCCACAGGCATTTGCCGTAACCTCATATTTGCATTTGGACACATAGGCCCATAGATATATCGGGAAGAAGCACGGCAGACTATAGGTGGATTAAGGCTGATTCACAAAATCGTATTTATGCAGATCGAGTTCTCTCTTTTTGCCTGCTATCTGCTTCAGAGGAACTGATGATATGTCTTTGCCGGCGCAGGCGACCATTTTCTCAGTCTCGCCGGAGACAAGCAGGTCGAATGCCGTCTCGCCGAACCGGCGGGCAAGGTTGCGGTCGAAGTAAGTGGGGTTGCCACCGCGTAGAATATGTCCGAGGACCGTAACCCTTACACGCCTGCCGATGCCTTCTTCAAGCTGTTTCGTGATACTTTCAAGGCCGAGGTTTTCACACAGGACAACGAGCCCATGAGTGCCCCCCGCATCCATCTTGGTCTTTATCTTCAGGACCGCGGCATTGATATCCGGTTTGACTTCGTGGACAAACACAGCGTCGGCTCCGGCAGAGTATGCGGTCTCAAGAGCCATGTGGCCAGCTGTGCCGCCGAGAGTTTCTATCACGAACACGCGCTCCGACAGGCTCTCGGCGGTGTCCATGATCTCATCGGCTGCTCTAAGCGCTTTATTGACGGCTGAGTCGAAACCAAGCGCGTAGTCGGTGCCATAAATGTCATTGTCTATCGTGCAGGGCACTCCGATAACGGGGGCGCCGCCCACGGCAAACCTGCCCAGCGTTTCAAGAGTGCCGCCTCCGCCCAGGACTATCAGGCCGTCGATGCTGCAGTGCTTCATTGCCTCTTCGATCCCCATATCCAGTAGCTTGGATTCCCGCTTGCCGTTGCGGGATGTGCCCAGGAAGCTCCCGCCGCGCCTGGCAAGACCCTCAAGCTCGACGCCTACGGGAATAGTATCGGCGTTTACGAGTCCCTGGAACCCGCGAAATATCCCGCGCACATCCAAGCCAAGCTTTTCCGCGCGCGCTGCAATCGTGGCGATGCAGGCATTCATTCCGGGGGCATCACCCCCACTGGTTAGAAGACCGATCGTTTTGACAGGCATAATGGATGATTATAGAACAGAATCATAATACCTCCTTGCCTGCTGAAGAAAGTGGAAGGGACATGGCTTACCTACGCGTTCAAAGAGATGACAACACTCGCCACGATGCATTTCACAAATAGATCAGCGGCATGAAGGATTCTCAATAGATGTGTACAATTACTCATGTATATAACTCGCTAGTAAGCTAAATGCGATCAACTATTACGAATGGAGGGCTGGTTTGTGAAGATGTATGGATTCAAATTGGCGCTGGTGCTGATTGTTGCACTGGCAATTGCCGGATGTGGTGGAGGTGGAGGAGGCGGATCGACGACTCCGCTCACGGGAAACCCGGGAGTCACATTGACTATCGGAGCTGATACAGCAATAGGAAGCACTACAGCGGAAAGCCGCGCAGAGACTACAATCAACGCAAAGCTGGATGCGGGAGCTACCATACAGGTCTATAATTTTGCGACGGGCGAGCTTCTACCTAATACCGGTACAATCGACAGTAATGGGTTCGGGACTGTAAATGTAACATCCGGGCTTAGTGTCGTGGTAGTAATAACCGGAAAGATAGGAGACAAGAACTATCGCATGTCAACTATTATCCCGACGGTTCCTCAGGGCAATGCAACCTACGTAGCCGACGCAGCGACTACGTTAGCCTCTGAAGCAATCAGTGAAGCGCACTACAAGACAGGCACTGTAATCGACAGCGACACATTCGATGCAGTGAAAGCCGAGGCCGAGTCTTATCTGGCTGCTCATTCCGATGCCGACGTCTCTCTGGGCGGGGGATTGATATCCGGTGAAACTTTTGGAGCCAAAGGCAATCTGGACAGCGAGAAAC
Source organism: Armatimonadota bacterium (assembly GCA_039679645.1). Lineage (NCBI taxonomy): Bacteria > Bacillati > Armatimonadota > Armatimonadota bacterium. The sequence continues at coordinate 5,591 of JBDKUO010000013.1, read as the reverse complement.
TCGCAGGCTTGATAGCCAAAGGTGCTGAGAAGATCTATAACGCACTGGTAAAGGCAAAGAATGCCGTTCAGCAGATGAAAGAGGTCGCTATGCCTTGGGCAACGCTGTTGAATGAGGAAAGCCCTAACCTGAAATCCGTCTATAACGCATGTGCGAGCGCCATTGACTATGCTCCTCTCGACGAGGTTGCAGAAAAGTATGAACAGCTCGGCAGCAGAATGAGCAAGCTGCTCATGCCTGCGTTTTTTGGCGAACTATACACATCCGACTACGACTACGACAGCAAGAGCATCACTGATCTGGAAATGGGCAAAGGCTATCAGGCGACACTTCATGAGGAGGCCTGGGGCTGGTCATGGATCGAGATCACAAAAAATCCTGCATATGACGCCACCGGCAGGATTACAATCAAGTTGACCGACAGCGGCGTCACATATACTGTTGTGGCGACTCAGCCAACTTCGACCACTTGGCAGGTGGTTCAGACATCGTCAAATGACGGCACGATGTACTACAAGGTGGTCGGGCTGGACGAATCCATACTGGATGTGACAAATCCGAGTGCCAACGTCTCTGTTTCGATCAAGGACAGCAAGATTACAACTCCGATCACCTTTAGCGGCGTTGTGAGCGCTACCGGCGCGAACAAGTCTGCCTATACCGCTATTCAGTTTAACGGCACGTTGACGTCCGCTGAGGTTAACGCCAAAGGCAATTTTGTCGCCAACTTCCTTTCAGCAGTTCCAAGCGGGGCCCAGAAAGACACCACTATATATGACTACCCGACCAGTCTGGCGATGAGTGGGGCGTCTTGTACAGTAACAGGCGGGTCGATAACAGCTTCGCTGTCTGGAGACTTCAGTGAGACAATGCAGGTGGTAACGATCAATGGATATGCACAGTCAATTCCCAAAACAATAAGTCTTTCCGGCGCATCGATTTCTGCCAGTTCAGGAACGAAGTCGGTCGAACTCAAGGGAAATATCAGCGCAACAGTGAGCAGCAGTGTCACAGATGATGGCGACATTCTTCCCACTGGCCTTAATGCCACAGGTCTTTCGCTGACAATCAAGAACGGCACGCAAACGGTAGGCGTATCAGGCGGTCTTACAGCGACCGCACAGATAAAGACAGGCAGCAAAGGCAATGCGGCTGTGCCTGATTACGTAAAACTCAGCGGCGGTTACAACAACTCGGATACCAAACTTGACTTCTCAGGCACTATTGAAGGCAAGTGCGATAATCCTACAGCCGATGCTTCGGTTAATACCGCCCAAGGATCTGTCACAATAGTGGGAGAGATTACCCGAGATAGCTACCGCGCTTATGAAGCAAACCTGGAGTTCAACCTTGACGGAGGCGGAAACGCTACGTGCACCGTGAACAAGCTGGGTTGGGGAACCGCATATCTGACCGGCAGCGGCTCCACACAAATTGACTCCGGAGGAGATGCCAAGAACCCGACTCTGGAACTTACAAACCAGGACGGAGTCAAATTCACAATTGGCGCGGGACTTGTCGGAGAAGTGACTGTAGACGCCGCAAAGGTTGCTGATATAAGCAAAGAAAACGGAATGCTCAAAATCACATTTACCGACGACACGCACGAATATCTACCTGAGTAACAGGCTATAAATGCCGGGCGATTTGATATCGCCCGGCATCCCATTTATGAGTTGTATAATGCATTACTATTTTCATTTGAGTTTTTTCTTCATCGCACTAGTATTTATGCCGGTCCGTGTCGCTGCAGTTGATATGACTCTCCCGAATGTGTTCGCCCGGGACGATCTTTTGCTTTCTTGCGTTAACGGACTCGATGACACCGGTCGGACCGAATGCGCCGCTTCCGCTTTTGCCGATAACAACGCCATTCCTCTAGGCCAGTTCAATGATGACAACTACGCTCCACGCAATCTCGACGTAAGCTCGGTATATGCGAGGTGGGGACTTTCGCAATGGGTTCGAGTTTACCGGGGAGACTGGATTTTTTCTGCCGGTCAGGGTCAATACAGTGAATACAACGGCAATAGGGATGCCGGACAGTTGTGGATTGACCTTCATTCAATTGACGCTACAGGTCGCACATACGAGCCGGAAGCCAATGGATACAGAGTGCAGGCCTCCTGGTATGCTCTCGGGCGGGCGTTTTCTTATGAGCGAGGAGGCTCTTCAGGAACATGCGAGGTCTATGCGCGCTACATCACGACATCAGACATGCTCGCACGCAGTGTTGTCGGCAATGTTGACGGAGACAACTATACAGGAATGATAAGGACGCTGAGAGCGAGCGCCGCCAAGGACGGAGTTTCGGGCCGTGGATGGGCTTTGGACTGCCGGGTAACCGGTAATCTTAAGAACAAGATGCGGTTTCTGATGTCTGTGGAAGGTCTTTTGGGACAGGTATCGTGGAGACAGGCCGTCGTAGAAGATGACTATGTGTCGTCTCCAAACGTATTTGAAGACCCTGATGGTTTTCTGCATGACTACTTCGCTATGTCGGGAGCCGGTTGGAAAGAAGACAAGAGCATGGGCGTGGGTCGTGTCATAAATCTCGGAGTAGTCCAGACTCATACAACTCCGTACAAGATTATGGGACTGACCTGGCAAAAGGGATATACGACTCTTCCAAAGTTTGGCGCTGCATGGCCTCAGCAGCGCAATTGGATCCCGTATTGTTGTTATTACCCCTCTGAAAGTCGACTGGAGATCGGCTCATATGCGCAGACCTGGCACATCGGCGCATCCGCGGATTTTCTGAGCGGCGGCTCACCCAAGGCAGCAGCCATTGATATAGGAATTAACCTTTCATTCTAAAACTACCCCGTACAAAAAGAAATCCCGTCAACAATATCGCTGACGGGCCGTTTGTAGAGCTGTATGCTCTCAAAGCGGATATAAGCCACAACACTTTAAGGAAGGAGAAAAGATGATTTTCTCATTCTTTATATCGGCAAGAATCGTGCCAAACCTCGCATTTTTAGCAGGCTAACATAAAAAATTGTTCAGTCTTTTCGGCATATGTCTGTCTGCTTCGGCATTTATGCCCGATTCCGGGTAAAATTAATAGGAGGTGCAGCGATGAGAGCCGTGATGATTTTATTGTGGATCATTGCATCAGCGGCTCCGGGGCTTGGACAAGTGCTGTCATTAACCGGTCCGAACCGCCAGGCAATGATCGAAGGTGTAACATATACGATAACTTGGCATGCCATCGGAATTGATAGCATACGTGTAATTGCCTATGGGACTCGAACGCCTCTCGGAGAAACATCAAGAGGAGATTTTGAAATAGTCATCGCAGACAACGTCCCGGCAAATGAAAGCAGAGTAAACTGGACAGTGCCATGGGTCGACTCCATCGAAATGATTATCGCAATAGATGGATATGATGAGTCGGGTCAGCCTGCTGCGACAGATGAACGCAACTATGCTTTTCGACCTGCAGTCATGGCTTATAGATTTGCCGACGGTATTTATCTCGACCTGCACGACCGATCAGACCAGCGACTGTATATACAGAGCAATCATGGGATCACCCATGTGTATATCTCCAGCTCATCGCGCAACTACTTGTGGATGCCGCCCGGCAGGCATTTGAACATACCTCATGATCATGCCGGAGTCTTCAGAGTGCTGGATAAGATTCCTAACTACTGGTCGCGCCTGTTTGATGTCCCGATGCCGTATGCGATGCGATATCTCGGTGGACATTTTATCCACGCCACCAGCCCCGACATGTATGAGTATCTAGGCGGACCTGCATCATCGGGCTGTAACCGCTTGACCGAGTATGACGCCCGCGCGCTATATGCAATGACTCCTGTCGGCACACGTGTTGAGGTAATCGGGCCCGGCGGCTAGCATTGTGATAGCCAAATTAGCAGCAGTAAGACCGAACATGCCGGTAATGGTGGGCATGCTGCCCAGAGTGTTTCTGGCTCTGCCTCGACTGATTATATGGTCTTCATTAATTATTTCTATAGGCGGCGCTATGGGAAGCGGTCTGGGCAGGGGCTCATCAGAGAAGACACATGCAAAGTCAATCGGCATGCCCCGCCGTCTTAGCCGCTGCCGGACTGCGCGCCCGAGTGGACAGTGATGCACATGTTCGAGTGTATTTATGCGGATCATGGTCGGATCGGACCTGAGCGCAGCTCCAAGGCAGCAGATAAGCGGAATTTCTCTGTTTCTCACTGCCGATATCAGCTCGACTTTCGGGTTCAGCGCATCTATCGCATCTATCACAAGGTCAGGCGACTCACCGATGAGGTCAAGCGCCGTCTCGCCGTCCAGAAAATTACAGATAGCCTCGACCTTGCAATCAGGATTAATGTCCAGCACACGTTCGCGCGCGACCTCGCACTTGTCCTGGCCAAGCGTGGATGTTAGGGCCAGCAGTTGACGATTGATATTGCTGGTGGAGACCTTGTCGAAGTCCACAAGCCTGAGCCTGCCGACTCCCGCTCGAGCGAGACCCTCAACGGCATAACTGCCGACGGCTCCCAGCCCGACCACAGTTACGGACGAGTCCCTGAGCCTGGCGCAGGCGTCTGCCCCAAGCATCAGTTCTATTCTTGTAAAGCGTTCATTCGGCTGAGTCATTGTTTAATAAGATCGCCCAGAAACTCACGGGCGTTGCTCCATAATAGTTCTCTGAGCGCATCAGGTTCTTCGCCGAGCAGATCGGCAATTCCGTTAGTGATCGTCGCCAGATTCGCCGGATGGTTCATCTCACCGCTGATGCCGGTGAGCCTGTAAACGCGAAACGGCTCTGGGGGGACCATGTTCGGCGCGTCAGTTTCGACAAGCAGCCTGTCCGGCGGCGCAGCAAAAAGTGCAGTGCGAGCGCGTTTGAAGTTATCGTTTAACACTGTCGCCGAAAATGAGAAGTACGCGCCCATATCAGCAAGGCACTTTATCATGTCAGTCGACCCGCCAAAGGCATGAACCACCATTCTGGGAAGCCTCTGCGTGCTACGGAGCACGTCCATAAGCCATCCCCAGGACCTGACACAGTGGACCATTGCAGGCCTATCGTATCTGTATGCGAGATCAAGCTGAGCGCGAAAAGCCTCTTCCTGAGCGTCCTTATCCAGCAGATCCGCACACCGGTCAAGCCCCGTCTCCCCTACTCCGCACTTATGGTCCCGTACCAGCTTCTCCAATATAGAGAGCCACTCTTTGGACCTGCGCACTACAAACCAGGGATGCAGCCCGAAACATGGGATAACGCCCGGGCACTCCTCGGCCACCCGCTGCACTTGTGTCCAGTCCGCCTCCGACGTCCCGTTGCAGACCATATGGGTGACGCCATTTTCAAATGCCTGGCTTACCAGCGCAGCGATATCGGTGCCCGGATCAAAGTCGGTAAGATGAATGTGGGAATCTATAAGTCCTGGCAAGTCCATATCAAGTAAAGTATAAAGCGAGGGTAAGCGAAAGGCAAGTGGTCAGTCGCGGGGGGGTGCATGTCAGATTTACGGAATCACGCTGCAATTTTGGCAGCCTCTAATATATTGCCAGTTCTTTTATTAAGCACTGCAGAGCGCAAATGTGCGATTGTCTCGATTCCGTGCCTCTTCCAGCGC